>NZ_JBNPLX010000005.1:0-142924 GCF_050313695.1 Bariatricus sp. SGI.161 | reverse complement strand
TGCGAAGAACCTGGTGGTAAACCAGATTAAGGCAGAGGGTATGCAGGTTCATCTCACCGGTCAGAATATTGAAGTAAAAGGATTAGTTCAGGCAAAAGAAATTATTATTGAAGTAAGTGAAAATGACACTTTATTAGATATAGGAGTTCCAGATGAAGTTAATAATCTGATTGAAATAGATAAGTCACTCAGTGTAAGTACAATGGATGTACTGACAAGTTCAAAAATCGTGATTGGAAAAGACGCCTCCCTTGAGGCGGATGGAAATGTCACATTGAACGCAAGTGGCAGTCAGAAGAATAACATTGTTCCTTCTATTATAAATGTAAAAATCGGAAACGTTAAAATAGATATATTGGGAAGAATTACTGCAGGTGGTGCAGTGACAGCAAATGCGACATCTGAGTTTGATGCAAAGGCTGATAATAAGCACCTGGCAGAATACTTCGTTCCTCTTGCAATCAGTGTAGTTGTTGCAGAGTCTAAAGTGAATGTAGGAGAAGACGCAGTGATTACTGCAAATGGGGATATAAAGTTAAGCTCCCGGAGTGATGTAAAACTCAAAACAATCTCAACCGTGGGCAGCATTCCGATATCCCTGGCATTATCAGTCATTGTCAACGACTCTCATGTGGAAGCACTTGGTACACTTATTTCCACAGGTGGCAATGTGACAATGGAAGCAGAAGGTAACACGACGGTAATTACCAAATCTTCAAAAACCGCACCACAGACATCCGAGAATGCTGTGAACCCACAGAATCCAAATAGCAGTACACCGACAGGGCTCGGAAGTATCGCAAATCAGTTTGGTGGTTTCTTCGCAGTGGCAGTTGTCCTTCAGGATGTGGATGCTGCTTTGAAAGGGAATGGAAGAATTGAAGCAGCCGGTGATGTTACTGTACATGCAAAGGCAGCGGAAACTGTAAAAACCACAGCGGTTTCGGTCGGCGGTTCGACAGAGCAGAATGCAGAAGGCGGAGAGACGGTATCCGGAGTTAAGGGTAAACTTTCTTCGATTGTTACGCAGCTGAAGCAGAAGCTCGCAGATACAAAAAATGGATTCAAGCAGGGTGCAGCATCAAAGCTGAATGCAGTTCTTGGAAGAATCGATGGAAAAAGCGGCAATACGATTACAGCTCAGACCAATGAACATGGTGCAATATCTGCTCCATCAAGAGCAGAGGCAGATGATCTGGTTACGGTAAAGGTTACTCCGAATAAGGGATATAAACTTGTAGGACTTACCTATTCTTATCTCCCGGCAGGATCTGCATCTTATGTGACCAGAAGCATTGATACATCTACCGGAACTTATACATTCAAGATGCCGGCAGTTGCAGTAACGATTGTAGCAGCTTTTGAAAAGACTGGAAACAATACTACGGATGAGGATATGGGACTTGGCAGTCTGTATGATGAAGACGCAGACGAGGACATGGGACTTGGCGATCTGTTCGACGAAGGTACCTCAGGTTCACAGACAGAGACACCAACTCCACAGAATCCATCCTATGTTGGAAATTTTGAAATTCAGAACTTTGAAAAGAAATCCTTTGATGGGAAAACTCTGGAAGGTGCGATCCTTTCTTCCCGTTCAAAGGCAAACGCAGGTGATAACGTAGAGATCACTGTCAACCCGGGAACGGGTAAACAGCTTCAGGAAGGAAGCCTGAAGGCGATCTATACCAATAGTCTCGGAAAGAGTATTACGTATACGATTCCGAAGAATTCATCAGGAAAATATTTCCTGACCATGCCGGAACTGAAGGCGGGCACAGTGCTGACATTTGAGGCGGTATTTGAAGATGCAGCACCTGGCACAACATCCGGCGGAACAGGTGGAAGCGCAAGCCGTTCATCCTCTCAGGTGACGGGAGCACTGGCTGTGAATATTGTGATCAACAAGAATGATGCATACATTGATACGACAAACGAAGTCATTGCAGGAGGAACATTACACCTCCTTGCTGAGGCTGATACGTATGCGGATTCCAATGCAGATGCATCGAATTTCACACAGAACAGTGCAACGCAGACAACTCCGACGAACCCTTTTATAATTGTATTACCATAATATTTTATCTTTTTTCAGAGGCAGATTTCCTGCCATTTTCCATACTTAATTTATTGCTGCATAAGGAAAGGAGAAGAATGACATATTATCAATTTATCCGTGCAGTAGAAGGAAAAGTAAAGGAGGGAGTAAAGGACAACGTATCTGTATATATTCACACAACAGTAAAAAATAATGGTACGAAGAGAGAAGGACTGACGATTGCAGAAAGAGGAATCAATATTTCTCCGACTATCTATCTGGAAGAATATTACCAGCAATTTCAGCAAGGGGATTCGGTAGATGCGATTGCAGGTGATATATTAAAACTATATAGTGAGGTTAGGTTTCAGCGTTCCTGGGAAGGTGAATTTATTAAGGATTATAATAAAGTAAAGGGAAAGATTATCTATCACTTGATTAACCGGGAAGCAAATGAAGAATTATTAGAAAATGTACCTTATGAAGATTATCTGGATCTTGCGATTGTATTCTATGTGTTGCTGGAAATAAATACCTATGGTATGGCATCTATGATGATTCGCAATGAACATCTTGAAATGTGGGATGTTACGTCGTCTGAGATTTATCACCGCGCCTGTCAGAATACCTGGAGACTTCTTCCGAGTGAATTACAGACAATGCAATCGGTTATTGAACATCTTACTGGGAATCTGGATGAAGAAGTAAAGGATTTTATGTTTGTTTTGAGTAACCAGGCCCATAATTATGGTGCAACGGTAATTCTGTATGATAATTGCCTTCAGATGATAGGTAACTATCTGAAAGAGAACTACTATGTGCTTCCAAGCAGTGTTCATGAGGTCATAATTATCCCGGAAAGCGAATCGATCTCACAGGGGGAATTAAGCCGCCTTGTGAAGGAGATAAATGAGACGCAGGTGGCGGAAGATGAGATTCTCTCTAATCAGGCATATTATTTCGATCGGAAGAAGAAAAAACTAATATTGTAACAAGAAAAGTAAAGGTGTTGGGATACAATAGATAGGTAACAAATAAAAAACAAGGATTCACTTCGATATGATATATTGGAATTGTCGAGAAACCAATAATCTAAACGAAGGGGGAATCCTTGTATGTCAATCTTATCACAGCAGAAATACCAACGTCAACGAATGGTTAAGTATGCACAGAAACATTCTGTAACAGAAACGGCAATCCGTTACCGTGTGAGCCGTAAAACGGTTTATAAATGGATGTCACGCTATGATGGGAGTCTTGCAAGCCTGGATGATCTTAGCCATAGGCCCAAAACCTCTCCACGTAGTCACACGGAGAAGGAATTGAAGCAGATCAGGAAGAGATTAAAAAAATATAAATGGACAGATTTACTTTTAGCTTATCAGGAATTGTGTGAAAAAGATGGCTATACACGAAGCTATGGAGGTTTCAAACGAATTGCAGCCAGGCTGAAGTCAGCTAAGCCCCAAAAGAGAAAGAGGAAAAGAAAACTAAAACCATATAAGCGTGCGGACTATCCCGGACAGAAAATACAGATCGATGTAAAGTATGTCCCTTCTTATTGTCCTGCAGATGGAAAGAAATATTACCAATACACAGCAGTAGATGAATGTAGTCGTTGGACATTTCGGGAGATGTATGAAGAACATAGTACTTATAGTTCACGGGATTTTCTGGAGAAACTGATAGAACGAGCGCCATTTCCGATACGGGAAGTACAGACAGATAATGGAGCTGAGTTTACGAACCGATTAATTGTAGTAAAAAGTAAGCATTTAACCCTGTTTGAGAATGCACTGTTAGAGTTGGGAATAATTTATCACCGGATTCAAATAGCCACACCAAGGCATAATGGTAAGGTGGAAAGACAGCATCGGATAGATGAAGCGAGATTCTATAAGCAAATGAGAATGTATAGTTTAGAGGACGGAAGAAAGCAGCTGGCTGTCTATCAAAGGAAATCTAATAATTATATTAAGACCTGCCTGGGGATGAAGACACCGAATCAGGTAGTAGCAATGTATCAGGCCGTGATGTTTTAAAGCAGACAAGGGCAACAGCAAAAAGTGCTGTTGCCGAGAATCATTATATCATATATGAGATGTCAAGGTCAGGTAGTATTCTCTTTGAGAATCTCCACCTTTCCCTTGACATTATCTTAGGGGTGAAGTGTTACCAATCATTGACACCTATACAGTGTGAGATTTGTCGAAATCATTTCCTTTACTTTATGGAATAAATATGTTAATATAACAGTTGCAATTTCATATAAGTTGTCTTATGGACTATATTGATTCCATAAGTAGAGTTTATGCACCCGTAGCTCAGGGGATAGAGCACCGCCCTCCGGAGGCGGGAGCGGCGGTTCGAATCCGCCCGGGTGTGTATTTTTTAAGTGCATATGGAGGTAGTCTTTATGGAGGGAAAGAAAAAAGGCTATTCTGCAAGGTACAAGAGGCATGTGCGGGGAACGATTTTGTTTGCCCTCTTATTGTTGGTACTCATTAGCGGACTGGTCAAAGCAAACCTCACAGAAGCAAAAGTCCAAAAAGCACAGAAGATAAATTCCAGAGATGTGAAAGTGGAGAATGCGGGATGCGAAAGCATGGAATTGAATCCACTTCAACAGGAGAAATATCCGGAAGTGACCGAAGTGGTACAGAGGTATTACCGGTCGTTGGGTGAAAAATCCAGCTTTGCCGATTCTTATGATGATATTATCGTATATACAAAGCTGGGGAAATACAAAGATACCTATGTGGCATTTGTCAGGTATGATATGAAAATAAAGGATATATATACGAAAGTTCCGGGGCTTGGTACCGTATATGTTGCGAAGGATGCGGAAGGTGAGTATCAGGTCAGTGCATCGCCAGAGGATGAAGAAATCAATGCATTTATTCAGGAGATTGCACAGCATGAAGATGTACAGGCACTTTTAGAGGAGACACAGACTGCGTATCATGAGGCAGTTCAGTCAGATGCTTTATTACAGGAAGCGCTGACAGATTTGAAAAATGCTTATGAAGACTCTACTGGAAGCTGAGAGAAGTTTGAATGAGGGTCAGATCCCTGTGAATGTGCAGTGGTCTGGCTCTTTTTTTGTTATTTCGTCTCTGATACGATGCATCCGGGATGGATATGGTGACGGGCGTAGGAACGAAAGAAAGGAAAAGATATGTCTGGCTATAAAGAGGCGTTTAAAAAAGCATTTCCATATACGATTCCAGTATTGACTGGTTATCTGTTTATCGGAATTGCATTTGGGGTAATGTATGCTGAGAAAGGATATTCTTTCTTATGGGCAGTATTAATGAGTTTATTGGTATATGCGGGGTCGGGGCAGTATCTTGCGGTTAATTTTTTTGTGCTGGGAGTATCGTTTTTGCAAGTGATATTTATGACGCTGATGGTGAACATACGGCACATTTTTTATGGAATATCATTGTTGGAAAAGTTTAATAAAATGGGAAAAAAGCGATGGTATATGATATTCGGACTGACGGATGAGACTTATTCTCTGCTCTGTACCACAAGAATACCGGAAGGGGTAGAAGAAGATAAGTTTTTATTTGCTATTTCTATTATGGATCAGTCTTATTGGGTCATTGGTTCGGCAATCGGCGGACTTGCCGGAACTTTGATTCCATTTAATTCAGAAGGTATTGATTTTGCCATGACTGCTCTGTTTGTGGTGATTTTTGTGGAGCAATGGATGGACAAGAAGAACCGGATTCCAGAAGTGATTGGAATTGCAGCAGCAGTTATCTGTCTGCAGGTTTTTGGAGCAGACAGCTTTGTACTTCCGTCTATGATTTTGATTATTTTGGTTCTCTTTATGATAAAACCGCGTTTAGAAAGGAAGGAGGATGACATATGCCAATAAGTGCTGCAAAATCATTTCTTATTATATTAGTTGTGGCAGCGGCTACTTTTTCAACACGTCTTGTGCCATTCCTGCTCTTCCCAAAAGGAAAAGAAATACCGCCGGTTATTCAATATCTTGGAAGGGTATTGACACCGGCGGTGATAGGAATGCTAGTTGTATATTGTCTGAAAACGACTCCTGTACTAACAGCTCCGCATGGAGTCCCGGAAGCCATTGCAGTAGCAGTCACGGCCGGTCTCCATGTATGGAAGCGGAATAACTTGTTGAGTATTGGAGTTGGAACCATCTTATATATGATTCTAATCCAAGTGGTTTTTGTTTGTTAGGCCAGATTGATCTTTTGTTTCATTAAAAAGTACGTTACGATATATAAGGCTACCGTAAGTATGAAAGACAGTACAGTTCCGAATGCCAGGCTGTGAGAAAGAAAGTCCAGAGGATTCGGAGACACATCGTTGATCAATGATGATGCAAAGGCATCATTAAAGATTCCAAAGATCAGCATAACGGCGAAAGCAAAAAGCGAAAGCAAAGTGGTCAATACGAAGTACATTACTACAGCACCAAGAATTCTGTGCCCGGAAAAAAGCTGTCCAAGTGCGATGGAGGCATACAGCATCAGGATGTTCGATAAAACATCAATAATCAGGCTTAGTACAAAGAACAGGATCAGGATGGAAAAGCTGCCGGAATATTCATTCAACCCTAAAATGTCCAGAAATTCTGCCCGGTTTTCTTGATAAAAGTTTACGACAGCAGGAGTCGCTATGGTGATGTACATTGCAGCCATTACCAAGGCAGTGTCTATAAATCCCCAGACACTTCCAGTAATCGTCTTGGACAGAAGATGCTGTCCGCAGGTAACGGGAAGGGTACGGGACAGATATCCCTCATTGGAGAAGAGATTCTGGTAAAAATGAATTCCGATGATGATATAAGTTCCAAAGGTCACGCCTATAATCAGAATGACATAGAGGATTATGGTTAACGCAAGCAAGATACCATTGGTCTTGCCTTCCAGATCAGTAATCCGTCCTGTAAGGAAGAAGCGGGTTAAAACTGCGAAGACCATTAAAAAACAATGAATGATTATCAGAAAGCGGTTCAGGGCTTTCATGTCGTATTTGATTAATTTCCTTAACATCTGAATACCTCCCGAAATAAAGCGTCTACAGATTTCTTTTGATTTATACGAATGTCATCTACCGTTGTATTCAGAACAAGCTGTCCTTGGCGAAGAAAGAGTACGCGGTCTAAGATGTTCTCAATATCGTGTACCAGATGGGTAGACAGCAATATAGTCGCATTTTCATTATAATTGCCAAGAATAGTCTGAAGGATATAATCTCGTGCAGCAGGGTCTACACCGCCGATTGGTTCATCCAGTATATAGAGCTGTGCATCGCGGCTCATGACCAGAATGAGCTGTACTTTTTCTTTGGTTCCTTTTGATAAAGTCTTCAGGCGTGCTTCGATGTTAATGTCCAGATCGGCTAGCATCTGATCCGCCCGCTCTTTTTGAAAATCTTCATAAAAATCAGAAAAAAATGTCAGAATATCCCTCACTCTCATAGATTCATCCAGATAAGTCCGTTCGGGAAGATAGGAAACGATTTTCTTTGTCTCAATGCATGGTTCCATTCCATTGATCAGAACTTTTCCTTGTGTGGGAATCAGAATGTCGTTGATCAGCTTGATCAAAGTACTCTTGCCGCTTCCGTTCGGCCCTAAAAGACCTACGATCTGCCCTTTCTCTAAAGATAAATTTAGATTATTCAATGCATAAAAGTTCTTATATTGTTTTGAAAGTCCCTGACATTCTAAAATAGGATTCATATCATTATTCCCCCTTTGTATTAGATATTACTTCTTGGAGAAGCTGGAAAATCTCCGCCTCTGCAAAGCCTAATTGCTTCATTTTCTCCATAAATTCCTGAATATGCTGGAAAGCAAGGTCGTGTTTTAGCTGCTTCAGCATCTGTTCATCTCTGGTAATATAACGTCCGCTTGTTCTTTGAGAATGGACAAGGCCACTGCGTTCCAGTTCGGATAGGGCTTTCTGCATGGTGTTTGGATTCACAGAGGCTTCCAGGGCAAGTTCTCTGACAGAAGGAAGTTTATCTCCGGGGCCATAGACTCCAGATATAATATCTTGTTGGATACGTTCCATCAATTGAAGATAGATGGGACGGTTGTCATCCAAGTTCCAAGGCATTGTATTCACTCCTTTTCAATAAAAAAGTTCGCATTATTGTACTACTTGTATAATACAATAATACGAACTATTTAGAATGTCAAGATAAAAGACATTTTATTTTTGGGTAAACTTTTCTTTTCCCTGTTTACAGATTGGACAAGTATAAGTATCCGGTAATTCTTCAAAAGGAATCTCGCCATCATATACATATCCACAGATACTGCATACCCATTGTGTAGCAGCTTTTTCTGGCTTGCTGTCTTCTTCCGGCAGATAGGTAGGTGCATTCTTTGGACTCTTACCTTTGACTACGTTATGGTAATAAGCATAAGTCATGGCAGGAGAAGAACCAATGGTGTCACAGTCAATCACTTCACCAAGAAAAACGGTGTGGGTAGAAGTTTCCATTTTATCAATGACTTTACAGACGATATAGCCACAGGAATCATTGATAACAGGTAGTCCTTCCTTGATGGAAAAATCTATACCGTCAAATTTGTTGACATCTTTTCCAGATTGGAATCCAAATCGTCCGATTAAAGCGGCATCGGAATCTTCTGAGAGAATAGATACTGCGAATTTTCCGGTCTTGGCAATACAAGAATTGGTATAGTTGTCATGATTCATGCTGACTGCAATGGTTGCAGGAGATGAAGTGATCTGCATGATACTATTAGCAATGCATCCAGTATTGCGTTCGCCATCCAGTGTGGAAACGGCATAAACGCCGTATGATAAATTGCGGAATACGCGTGTGTTCATATAAAAATCCTCCTTTGAATAATAATAGTAATTGTTATTGTTATATTAACATATAATGGAATTTTTTGCAATAAGAGTTTGAATATTAGGTTGTTGCAAGGAAAGCCTTGTGTTAGAATAACTAAGTAAATGCATTAGTTATGTAATTTTAGAATGAGAATCAGATAGATAAGACTAGGAGGATATCATATGAAGAAAATGATGGATCTAATTGCCGAAGAGCTTGCCGAAGCATTTGAAAAAGCGGGGTATGACAAATCTTATGCCAAGGTTACGTTGTCAAATCGTCCGGATCTGTGTGAGTATCAGTGCAATGGTGCGATGGCAGGTGCGAAGACATATCGTAAGGCACCAATAATGATCGCTAATGATGTTGTGGACAATCTAAAAGAAAGCAAATATCTGGAAGAAGTAAATGCTGTGAATCCAGGATTTATTAATATGAAGCTGAATAAGAAATTTGTGGCGGATTATCTGAATCAGATGAAGAGCGAGGAATCTCTCGGATTGGAGAAGACAGAGAATCCGCGTATGATCGTGGTAGACTATGGTGGACCAAACGTTGCAAAACCTCTTCATGTTGGACATCTTCGTTCTGCAATTATTGGAGAAAGTGTGAAGCGTATTGCCAGAAAGATGGGACATAAGGTCCTGGGAGATATTCATCTGGGTGACTGGGGATATCAGATGGGGCTGATCATTACGGAATTAAAGAAACGCCAGCCGGAGCTTCCTTATTTTGATGAAGATTTTGCGGGAAATTATCCGGAAGAAGCACCTTTTACTATTGGTGAGCTGGAAGAGATCTATCCAACTGCAAGTGCGAAAGCTAAAGAAGATGACGCCTACCGAGAAGAGGCGTTGCACGCAACATATCTGTTGCAGAATGGGCATAAAGGATATACGGCAATCTGGAATCATATTATGCAGGTATCTGTATCAGATCTTAAGAAGAATTATGCGAATCTGAATGTGGAATTTGATCTGTGGAAAGGGGAATCTGATGCACAGGCATATATT
The DNA here is from genome assembly GCF_050313695.1 of Bariatricus sp. SGI.161. NCBI lineage: Bacteria > Bacillati > Bacillota > Clostridia > Lachnospirales > Lachnospiraceae > Bariatricus > Bariatricus sp. SGI.161. The sequence goes on along the minus strand of NZ_JBNPLX010000005.1, from coordinate 133,018 downwards.
CCGGATATGATAGAACGACTGAAAGAAGAAGGATTTGCCCATGTGGATGAAGGTGCCCTCGTCATTGACGTGCAGGAAGAGACAGATACGAAGGAGATTCCGCCATGCATGATTCAGAAATCTGATGGAGCATCTCTTTATGGAACAACAGATCTTGCAACACTGGTGCAGCGTGTACAGGATTATCATCCGGATCAGGTGATTTATATTGCGGATAAGCGTCAGGAATTACATTTTCTCCAGGTGTTCCGTGCGGCTAAAAAGACAGGAATTGTTCCAGAAAAGACAGATCTTCATTTCCTGGGATTTGGTACTATGAATGGAAAAGACGGTAAGCCATTTAAAACCAGAGAAGGCGGCGTCATGCGCCTGGAGAATCTGATCGCCGAGATTACAGAAGAGATGTATAAGAAGATTACGGATAACCGTACGGTAGAAGAAGCAGAAGCGCAGGCAACGGCAAAGGTCGTAGGAATGTCTGCAATTAAGTATGGGGATCTGTCCAACCAGGCATCAAAGGATTATGTGTTTGATGTTGACCGCTTCACTTCCTTTGAGGGCAATACCGGACCGTATATCTTATATACGATCGTACGTATTAAATCAATCTTGAATAAATATCAGGCAGAAGGAAAGGCACTGGACGGTCTGCAGATAGAAGCAGCACATAATGACAGTGAGAAGGCACTGATGCTGGAGGCATTAAAATATAATGAAGTGATAGAGAATGCTTTTGAAGAGATGGCTCCTCACAAGATTTGTGCATTTATTTATGACCTTGCCAATGCATTTAACCGTTTCTACCATGAGACAAAGATTCTTGCAGAAGAAAATGAATCGGTACAGAAGAGTTATGTTGCGTTGCTCGTACTTACGAAGCAGGTTCTGGAGTCTTGTATTGATGTGCTTGGCTTTAAAGCACCGGAGAGGATGTAAGATATGACGGAGAAGTTATTCTATCAGGATAGTCACAGGAAAGAATTTCAGGCGAAAGTTCTTGCCTGTGAGAATAATGGGGAACAATATCGTGTGGCGTTAGATCAGACTGCTTTTTTCCCCGAAGGTGGAGGTCAGTACGCGGATACGGGATATCTGGAAGATGTAGAAGTAACGGACGTTCATGAAAAAGAAGGGATTATTTTTCATACGGTAAAGGCTCCTTTGGAAGTGGGAAAGATGATAACCGGGAGATTGAACTGGGAAGAGCGATTTGAAAAGATGCAGCAGCATACAGGAGAGCATATTGTGTCTGGCCTGGTTCATCAAAGATTTGGATATGAAAATGTGGGATTTCATCTGGGAAGTGATTATTGTACCATGGATTTTAATGGTCCGATTACCAGAACAGAATTGAAAGAAATTGAACAGGAAGCAAACCGCGCAGTATTTCAAAATCTGGATATTCAGGTGACATATCCTTCCAAAGAGGAGTTAAAGAATCTGGAATACCGAAGCAAGATTGCGATTGAAGGTCAAGTCCGAATTGTAACAGTTCCAGGATATGATGTGTGTGCCTGCTGTGCACCACATGTTGATAAGACTGGTGAAATCGGTATCATCAAGCTAGTCAATATGGCCAATTACAAAGGCGGAGAGCGTATTACGATGCTCTGTGGTTCCCGTGCTCTTAGGGATTATGAGATTAAGGACGAGAATACCAAGGCTATCTCTGCTTTGCTTTGCGCCAAAGAATACGAGGTGGCTGATGTAGTTTCACATCTGAAAGAAGAACAGGCCAGCCTGAAAGGACGGGTGGCATCACTTCAGCAGAAATTGTTAACTTATCGGGCACAGGAGATCCCGGTTGATTCAGAACTTGTAATGGTGTTTGATTCCGGACTTTCCGGTAATGCGCCAAGAGAATTGATGAATCTTCTTCTTGACCGGAGCGCAAAAATATGTGCTGTTTTTTCCGGGACGGATTCAGATGGATACCGCTATGTGATCGGCAGCCGGTCAGAAGATGTCCGCCCGATCAGCAAAAGATTGAATTGTGCGTTTGGCGGCAGAGGTGGCGGTAAGCCGGAAATGGTTCAGGGTTCTTTGCTGGGAACAGAAGTACGGATCAGGGAAGAACTTTCCGGGATTTAATCATTTTGTCACGATTCCATCACAGTTTAAACACAATTTGGCGTTAGACTACTTACATAAAGAAAAAGGATAGTATGAAAGGAGTCTTATATATGGAAAACCAATATACTTATTATAAACCAGAGCAGGATCCGCAGAATCAGCCAAATATGGGTGGTGGAGATATGGGCCGACAAGGACAACATCGAAAAAATGGAGCATCAAAGCTTATCAAAACAATCTGTCTGGGGTTGGTGTTTGGTTTAGTTGCAAGTGCTGCATTTCAGACCAGTAATATGGTGGCCGGAAAGCTTCTCGGAAAGACTAGTAATACGAAGCAGACGGAGACTGTGAGTAACACGAAGCTTACAACATCCAGCAGCAGTACGGTGAATTCAGACATTGCGAATATCGCTAAGAATACAATGCCATCGGTTGTATCAATTACGAATATGAGTGTTCAGGAAGTGCAGAGCTTCTTTGGAGGGACACAGGAGCGGCAAAGTGAGAGCGTGGGCTCGGGTATTATTATCGGGCAGAATGATTCTGAATTATTGATCGTAACGAATAATCATGTAGTAGAAGGCAACGATACACTGACAGTTTCTTTTATTGATGAAACAAGTGTAGAAGCGAATGTAAAAGGAACAGATCCTAATAAGGATCTGGCAGTTGTCGCAGTTGATCTAAGTAAGGTGGGAGAAAGTACGTTGGATCAGATTGCAGTAGCAACCATGGGAGATTCTTCTCAGATTCAGGTTGGAGAGACTGCAATAGCAATCGGAAATGCATTGGGATATGGACAGTCTGTGACGACTGGAATTATATCCGCTACTGGTCGAGAGTTAGACGGTATTGATGTGAAACTGATCCAGACTGATGCAGCAATTAATCCTGGTAACAGTGGTGGTGCTCTGTTGAATGCCAAGGGTGAAGTGATTGGTATTAATACTGCGAAGGTAGCAACAGATTCGGTAGAAGGAATGGGCTATGCTATCCCGATTTCTGAAGCACAAGAGACGATTGAAAATCTGATGAATCAGGAAACAAAGATGAAAGTCGACGAAAAAGACAGAGGATATATAGGAATTCAAGGCGTTGATGTAACAGAAGATACTTCTAAGATGTATAATATGCCGACCGGTGTGTATGTTTCAGAAGTTAGCTCGGGCGGTGGTGCTGATAAAGCTGGTATTACAAAAGGATGTGTTATCACAGCAATTAACGGAACTTCGGTCAATGACATGGAAGCACTTCAAGAACAGCTGCAGTATTATGCGAAAGGTGAGACAGTGACACTGACTATCCGGGTGCCTGGCAATAATGGAGAGTATACGGAGAATCAAGTGGAAGTTAAGCTTGGAAGTGCTGGAAAATAATGTTACAATAAAGTCCTGGGGAAAATACGACACCTAGGAGGAAGAACATGTATTCATTTGACGAGATCAAAAATGTAGACAGTGAGGTTGCAGATGCAATTCAGGGCGAGATGAATAGACAAAATTCCCATATCGAACTGATTGCATCTGAAAACTGGGTAAGCAAAGCTGTTATGGCAGCTATGGGAAGCCCATTGACGAACAAATATGCAGAAGGATATCCGGGAAGACGTTATTACGGTGGATGCCAGTGCATAGATATTGTGGAGAATCTGGCGAGAGACCGCGCAAAAGAGTTGTTTGGCTGTGAATACGCAAACGTTCAGCCGCATTCAGGTGCACAGGCGAACCTGGCTGTTTTCTTTGCAATGTTAGAGCCGGGAGATAAAGTACTTGGTATGAATCTGGATCACGGTGGACATCTGACACATGGCTCACCGGTAAATATTTCAGGAAAGTATTTTCAGATTGTATCGTATGGTGTAAATGACCAAGGTGTGATTGACTATGATGAAGTGAGAAAAATTGCGCTGAGAGAAAGACCAAGATTAATTATTGCCGGTGCAAGCGCTTATGCAAGAATCATTGATTTTAAGAAGTTTCGAGAGATTGCAGATGAAGCAGGAGCATATCTGATGGTGGATATGGCTCACATTGCCGGACTTGTGGCAGCAGGGCTGCATCCGAGTCCGATTCCGTATGCTGACGTGACCACAACGACAACGCATAAGACGCTTCGTGGCCCGAGGGGTGGAATGATTCTTTGCAATCAGACAGCAGCAGATAAATTTAACTTTAATAAAGCCCTTTTTCCTGGAATCCAGGGAGGACCGCTTGAGCATGTAATTGCTGCAAAGGCAGTCTGCCTGAAGGAAGCGCTTCAGCCAGAGTTCAAGGAATATCAACAGCAGATCCTTAAAAATGCAAAGGCTCTGAGTGAGGGATTAATGAAGCGGGACGTAAAGATTGTATCCGGAGGAACAGATAACCATTTGATGCTGGTTGATCTGAGCGGGCTGGATGTGACTGGAAAAGAATTGGAAAAACGGCTTGATGATGCACATATTACCTGTAATAAGAATACGATACCGAATGATCCAAGATCACCATTTGTCACCAGTGGAGTCAGATTGGGGACTCCGGCTGTTACCTCTCGTGGTATGAATGAGGAAGATATGGATTTGATTGCAGAAGGAATTGCACTGGTGATTCAGAGTGAAACGAATGTTGAAAAAGTTAGGGGTATGGTGGAAGAATTAACAAAGAAATATCCATTATGCCAGTAAGTGGAATTTTGTAGATTTTAGAACAATTTTTTTGAAATTTCTTATAAAATGTAGTATAATAATTGCGTATGTGAAACGTATGCTGTCAGACAGCATGGGATAGCAAGAATATTTACATTATGAGGAGGGACTTTTCGATGAAATGTCCAATATGTGGTCAGGAATTAAAACCGGGAAAAAAAGATCCGAATTATCTGTTATGCTATAATTGTAAAAAGAAATTTAAAGTTCCACAGAAAAAAGTGAAGACGGTAGAGAAGGAACAGGAACCAGAGCAGGAAGAACAGAAGTATTCAAATATACCGCCAAAGCATGTTCGCCAAAAACGCGAAGAAGAGATGCGCAAAGCTTACGATGAATTATTGGCTGTAGGCGATGGAAAGAGCAAGAAGAAAAAGAAAAAGCAGCCAGAACCGAAGAAAGAAGAATACTTTGACGATGATTTTGATGACGATTTTGACGATGATGACGATGAGAAGATGTCAAAAGCTCCAATTATCATTCTCGCAATTGCTATTGTAGTAGTGGCTGCATTGATAGTTTTCATGCTGTTAAGATAATTCTATTTTGCTATTATTTAAGGGTTAAGATTAAATATGATAATTAAGAAAATGACGTGGCAATCTGCCACGTCATTTTCTCGATAGTGTTTATTTGTTATTTGAACACACATCAAATTCCGGGTTGATAGCATAGAAGTTTTTACTGTCAAGGTGATCCTGTACGATGCGGAGACTTTCACCAAAACGCTGGTAGTGTACAATCTCGCGTTCTCTTAAAAAACGGATTGGATCGCAGATTTCAGGATCTTTGACAAGGCGGAGAATGTTATCGTATGTGGTGCGGGCTTTTTGCTCCGCAGCCATATCTTCATGCAGATCTGTGATAGGATCGCCTTTGGATTGGAAGTAAGTAGCAGTCCAAGGGGTTCCGCCTGCTGATTGAGGCCATAACGCTAGTGTGTGATCTACATAATATTTGTCGAATCCTGTTTTTTCGATTTCTTCCGGCGTTAGATTTCGTGTCAGCTGATGGACGATAGCGCAGATTATCTCCATATGGGCGAGTTCCTCGGTCCCAATATCAGTCAGGATTCCGGTGACTTCACGATAAGGCATCGTGTATCGCTGGGATAGATAGCGCATAGAAGCAGCGAGCTCACCATCAGGACCACCGAATTGCGATATGATGACTTGGGCAATCTGCGGATTAGTCTGAGAGATTTTCACTGGATATTGTAAACGTTTTTCATAGTTCCACATAGACTAACAGCCTCCTTCCTGCCATGGCCATGGCTCATTGATCCAACACCAGTGTTCGGACGAAGTACTGGCGGTATCCAGGGTCAGTGGACCATAGTATTTCGCATATTCTTTTAAAGCCTGCACTCGTTGTTTCTTGAATTCATCGAAGAATTCCATGGCTTCTCTGTTGCAGGGATGTGTATCTAGAAATAATTTTGTGTCATCCACGGCGAAGCTCACTACATTGATCCATTCTAATAATTCTCTGCGGCTTGGTCTGTTTTCACTCATCTGCAACATCCTCCTTTCCCGTGAAATGGTTTATCCAGTTCTTCGAAAATGGTTCCCCGATGAAATCCTTTTTGTACCTCATATAATGCCCGCCATTCCTGCCAAGGCACATATGCCATTGCAAGAGGCATGCCATTCAGTTCATCATTTTCAGATTTGTCTTCGCAGCAACTGGAACCAGAATTGACAGAATATACAGAAGAGGGTGACATTGTCTGGCGGCCATAGGTATTCCGTCGCATATGATCCGAGGTGTTATAGCGATAATTTGGCATACGTCATACTCCTTTTTAGAAACATTTGCAATAACATAGTATGGAGAATTCGGAAGATTGGTGCAGAGTTTCGCTTTTTCTAGGTTGTTTTTACAGGAATATCTGAGTATAATAGATACGATTGGAGTGTAAATGTAATGACAAAAAGACAAGAGACTAAAAAGAAAAAAACGAATACCGTTCAGTTTTTTGATTATAGTATGCTTGCTGTATTGATCTGTCTGGTTTGTTTTGGACTGGTCATGCTGTACAGTACCAGTGCATATAGTGCTTTGGTGAATTATGGAGACAGTATGCATTATTTTAAACGTCAGCTTATTTTTTGCGTGGCAGGTCTGATCGGGATGTATATTATTGCAAAGATTGATTACCATATCTACATAAAATGGGCAAAGAAGATATATTTCTTTTCTATATTTATGATGGCACTTGTACAGACACCTCTTGGAAAAGAGGTTAACGGTGCCAGACGATGGATCAAGCTTCCGTTTGATCAACAGCTGCAGCCTGCTGAGATTGCGAAAATTGCAGTGATTTTGTTTATCCCTGTTCTGATCTGCAATATGGGCAGAGAGATTAAGACTTGGAGGGGGATTATGAAAGTGCTTCTGTGGGGCGGTTTTGCATCTGCCTGTGTCTTATTTCTCACTGATAATCTGAGTACCGCAATCATTGTTATGGGGATTACCTGTATCATGATATTTGTTGTGCATCCGAAGACGAAGCCATTTCTTGCAATTGTGGGAATTGTGATGACAGCGGTTCTTGCAGGAGTTTTGATTCTACAACAACTGATGAATTCGGAGCTCGGGAAAAAGTTGTCGGAGAATTTCCGTCTTCGTCGTATTCTTGTGTGGCTGGAACCGGAAGAATATGCTTCCAAAGGTGGATATCAGGTTATGCAGGGACTCTATGCAATAGGTTCTGGAGGCTTTTTTGGAAAAGGACTTGGGAATAGTGCACAGAAGATGATTATCCCGGAAGTTCAAAATGATATGATTCTTTCTATTGTATGTGAGGAGCTGGGGGTATTCGGAGCAATTATGGTTTTGCTGCTGTTTGGACTGTTGCTGTATCGTTTGATGTTTATTGCCCAGAATGCGCCAGATATATATGGATCTTTAATTGTGACGGGAATATTTGCCCATGTTGCACTTCAGGTTATATTGAATGTATGTGTTGTGATTAATCTGATCCCGACAACTGGTATTACACTGCCATTTATTAGTTATGGAGGAACATCCAGTTTGTTTTTGATGGCAGAGATGGGAATTGCATTAGGGGTTTCACGAAAAATAAAATTCAATGAATAAAAGTCTTTTATTTCCTATATAAATGTGCTATGATTAATCAGGTAGTATTTAAAACTACATAGTACGGAAATGAAAGACATGCCAGAAAGATGTTTGTACCGGCATGCCGGGAGGAACGATATGAGTTATAAGATTATTGTTGATAGTTGTGGAGAATTGACGGATAAGATGAAAGCATCAGGGTGTTTTGAGACGGCTTCACTTCAGATTGATGTGAATGGACATCATATTGTGGATGATGAGACGTTTAATCAGGCCGAATTTTTAAAAATTGTTGCCGAATCGCCGGAATCTCCGAAGTCTTCCTGCCCATCGCCGGAGAGATATATGGAAGGATATTGTTGTGAGGCAGACCATGTATATGCAGTCACTTTATCAGCTGAATTGAGTGGCTCTTACAATAGTGCGGTATTAGGCAAGAATTTATATCAGGAAGAATACGGTGAGAAGGATATCTATGTGTTTAATTCACGTTCAGCATCTGTCGGCGAGACATTGATTGCTATGAAGATTGCAGAGTGTGAAGAGAAAGGAATGTCATTCTCAGAAATTGTTGATACTGTAGAAGCGTATATTAATTCACAGCATACGTATTTTGTACTGGAGACATTGGATACGCTTAGAAAAAATGGAAGATTGACTGGAATAAAGGCAGTAATGGCTACGGCTTTAAATATTAAACCTGTTATGGGTTCAACGCCGGAGGGGACGATTCAGCAGCTTGGTCAGGCACGTGGCGTAAAAAAGGCATTGGCAAAGATGGGGGACGAGATTATCAAGGAATTGGAGAATTCCAGAGATAAGATTCTTGCAATTTCTCATTGTAATTGTCCGGCACGCGCAAAATATGTAAAAGAAATGCTGACAGCCAAAGCACAGTTCAAAGATGTAGTGATTTTGGATACTGCAGGAATCAGCAGTATGTACGCAGCTGATGGTGGAGTAATTGTAGTTGTATAATTTCCTGAATTGTGGTAGAATAACCTTTAGTTGGTACGTAAGTGTACTTAGAAAAAGGAGTCAGAAAGTATGAGTCAGGAAAAAGTAGACAGATATAAAAAAGAAAAAGCAAACCGCAAGAAAAACATGAAGAAAGAGAAGTTTCAGAACATCTTACGTAAATGTGCAGTAGCTCTTGTGGGAATTGTGCTGATAGGATGGATTGGATTTTCCGCATATAATACTTATGAATCGAAGCAGCCAAAGGAAGAAGCACAGATAGATTATTCTTCTTTGACGAATTTATATAATAATCTGGCTGAAGTCGAGGCAACATCCGCTGAATAATCAATAAATCAATAAAAAAAGAGGCAGAAAGGTCTGCTTCTTTTTTTATTGCCTTTATGAGTATAAAGTGTAACCTTTTTGTGCAAAATCGTAAAAAGGTCTTGAAATCAATATAAAAGTGGTTTAAAATGAATGCAAGTGGTAGAAAGTGGTGAAAAGTGGAGCAAAGTGGTATGAATGTGGAGACCACTTGGAAGAAGGTGAGTTCTAATGTTGAAAGGGGAGTACAGTCATAATATTGATGCAAAAGGCCGATTAATCATTCCGGCAAAGTTCCGTGACGATCTAGGGGAGCATTTCGTCATAACAAAAGGAATGGAGAATTGCCTTTATGTCTACCCGGAAGACGAATGGACCACTTTTGAAGCAAAACTGAACGCCTTACCAACCACCACAGATAAAAAAGCCCGTGCGCTTGCATATTTCTTTCAGGGAAGTGCGACAGACGGGGACCTTGATAAGCAAGGTAGAACACTTATCCCTTCTGTTCTCAGAGAATTTGCTCACTTAGATAAGGAAGTAGTATTTATCGGTATGGGGAAGCGTGCCGAGATTTGGGACAAAGCAAGATGGGATGAAAAGAATGCTGAAGTGGAACTTAACATTGAAGATATTGCATCTGATATGGAAGCTAGCGGATTCAGTATCTAGAGGGAGAAGATATGGAATTCGAACACAAATCAGTACTGTTAAATGAAACAATTGATGGATTAAACATCAAGCCGGATGGCATCTATGTAGATGGCACGCTTGGTGGAGGTGGACATGCATATGAAGTGTGCAGACGCCTTGGTACAAAGGGGAGTATTGTAGGAATAGACCAGGACGCAGCAGCTATTGAGGCGGCGGGCGCCCGCTTAAAAGACTTCGGGGAGAAAGTTACAATAGTCCGGAGCAACTATTGTGATATGAAGTCACGGCTCCATGAATTGGGAATTGACAAGGTCGATGGGATCGTACTTGATCTGGGCGTATCATCTTATCAGTTAGATACGGCAGAACGAGGATTCTCCTATCGCGAAGATGCACCTCTGGATATGCGGATGGATACTCGTCAGAAGATGACGGCCAGAGACATCGTCAATGACTACAGTGAGATGGATCTTTACCGCGTAATCAGAGATTACGGGGAGGATAAGTTTGCGAAGAACATTGCAAAACATATCGTAGCAGAACGCGGTAAGAATCCCATCGAGACAACAGGCCAGCTGACAGAGATTATCAAAGCGGCCATTCCAATGAAGTATCAGAAGAAGTCTGGGCATCCGGCAAAAAGGACGTTCCAGGCTATCCGTATTGAACTGAACAGGGAGTTAGAAGTTCTTAGAGATTCATTGGATGATATGATTGAATTATTAAATCCAGGAGGAAGGTTATGTATTATAACGTTCCATTCACTGGAGGACAGGATTGTCAAGAGCGCATTTAAGAAAAATGAGAATCCATGTACCTGTCCACCAGATTTTCCCGTATGTGTATGCGGAAAAGTCTCAAAGGGGAGTATTGTTACTAGAAAGCCGATTTTGCCGAGTGAAGAGGAGATAGAATATAACAGCCGCTCTAAGAGCGCAAAGCTTAGAATCTTTGAACGGAAGTAAAATGGCTAAAAGAATATAGATAGAAAGGGGTGACGTACATGGCAGCAAGGCAGACTTATTCAAGAAACAGACAACAGTACAGTGGGATGTATGTGTATGGAAATACAGTGACCAAACCGGCAGCTGAACCAAGACGTCATGAAAAGTCACCCGAAAGACCAAAAAAAAGGACAAGCAGCAGACAGGTCCGTAAAAATAGAAGACATGCTCTTCATATGAATTCAGCATATGTGATTTTTCTGGCAGTTGCTGCTGTTATGGCATTAATTGTGTGTGTAAATTATGTTCAATTACAGTCACGCATTACCAGTCGCTCTAAAAATATTACAGCAATGCAGGAAGAACTGGCAGAACTGAGGGAAGAGAATAACACCAAATATAATGCGGTTATGGACTCTGTGAACCTAGAGGAAATCCGAGATAAGGCTCAGAATGAGTTAGGAATGGTGTATGCTTCGCCGGAACAGATTGTGGAATATGATAATCCGGCTACGGATTATGTAAAACAGTATGAAGATATTCCGGAAGACGGAGTGCTTGCTCAGTCAGACAAAGATTCGAGATAGGTGAGTTATGGCAAGACAGAAAAAAAGTATTTTTCGAAGAAAATTTTCAAAATTTATGCAGAAAAAGCTAGTGATGATTTTTGTGGCAATCGTACTAGCTTTTGTTTTCTTAGTAGGAAGAATTACATATATTAATGCATCCAATGGCGCCAAATATACAAAGATTGTATTGAATCAGCAACAGTATGACAGTCGTACGATTCCATTTAAACGAGGAGATATCGTGGATCGTAATGGAACGAAGCTTGCGACCAGTGAGAGGGTATATAATGTCATTTTGGATGTAAAAGTTTTGACGGAAGATGAGGATTGCATTGAGCCAACGATCAAAGTGTTAGAAGATTGTTTTGGAATTGAAGAAGAAGTAGTACGGACATTGATAAAGGATAGTCCGTCCAGCAGATATAATATACTAAAAAAGGGGATTGATTATGAGACAGCGCAGGCATTTGAAGAGATTGATGAAGATGATGAAAAGTACCCGGATGTAAAAGGAATCTGGCTGGAAGATGATTATGTAAGAAAATATCCTTATAATACATTGGCAAGTGATGTGATTGGATTTACCGTAAATGGAAATGTGGGAAGCAATGGAATCGAAGCATCTTATAACTCTATCTTGAATGGAACGGATGGCAGGGAATATGGATATCTGGATGACAGTTCTTCTTATGAAAGAACGGTGAAAGAGCCAGAGAATGGAAGTACAATTGTATCAACGATAGATCTGCAGGTGCAGAGTATTGTGGAAAAACATATACTCGCCTTTAATGAAGCCCATAAAAATGAGGCATCTGTTGGAGAAGGAAGTAAGAATACAGCGGTAATTGTAATGAATCCACAAAACGGTGAGATTCTGGCAGAAGCTTCTTATCCGAATTATGATTTGAATAATCCGAGAAAATTTCTTGAATCTTATTCGGATGAAGAATTGGAAGCAATGGCAGAGGAAGCATCAGAAGCTGAAGGTGTAGAAAAGACAGTAGGTGACATAAAGATAGATTTGTTGAATGAAAGATGGAATAATTTCTGTGTCAGTGAAGTGTATGAACCGGGCTCTACTTTTAAGCCATTTACGATAGCGGCAGGCTTGGAGACCGGCGTTTTGACGGGGAATGAGAATTATGTTTGTGGAGGCGTCATGCATGTGGGAGATCATGATATTCATTGTAGTAATCGTGATGGACATGGGCCGCAGACATTGAAGCAGTCTCTGGAAAATTCTTGTAATGTTGCGTTGATGCAGATTGGCGCAAGCCTTGGTACAGAGGAATTCTGTAGATATCAGAAATTATTTGGCTTTGGAGAGTATACAGGAATAGATCTTCCGGGAGAGGCTGTCGGACTTTTATATTCTGCAGAAGATATGGATCCTGCCAGTCTGGCAACCAATTCGTTTGGACAAAACTTCAACGTAACAATGACGCAACTTGCGGCTTCTTTCTGTTCGCTGATTAATGGCGGAGATTATTATAAACCACATGTAGTGAAGCAGATTCAGGATGAAAATGGAAATATTACAGAAAATAAAGATCCAGTATTGCTGAAAAAGACCGTTTCTAATGAAACCAGTGATATTATCAAGGATTATTTACTTGGAGTCGTACAGGAAGGTACTGGTTCATCGGCAGCAGTAGAAGGGTATGATGTTGGCGGTAAGACAGGAACTGCAGAGAAGATTCCTCGTGGCAATGGTAAATATCTGGTATCATTCATCGGATATGCTCCGCAGGAGAATCCGCAAGTGGTAGTGTATGTGGTTGTTGACGAACCGAATGTTGCGCAGCAGGCATCCAGTTCTTACGCAACCGAACTGGCATCTTCAATCATGGAAGAAATCTTCCCTTATCTTGGTGTTAAAAAAACAGAACAAGTCAGTGAGTAAGATGAGAATTTACAATAATTACAGAATAACCTTGCAAAAGCTATAATAAGTTATAAAAAATGCTTTTGCGAGGTTTTTTGTTTTATGAAAAATAAAACATATAATAAGAAGAAAATTCTTGTGGTATTCTTGTGTGCAGTGACGGTGATTCTGGCGCTGGTCGGACGACTTGTGTATCTGATGGTATTTGATGCCGAATATTATCAGAAAAAAGCGGAAGCGCTGCATGAAAGGGAACGTGAAATTAAGGCCGCACGAGGTGAAATCATAGACACCAATGGAACAGTCCTTGCTACGAACAAGACTGTCTGTACTATATCAGTCATTCACAGCCAGATTACGGATTCCGAACAGGTGATTCAGGCATTGGCTCAGACTTTGGAGATGGAAGAGGAGACTGTTCGAAAGAAAGTGGAAAAAGTCTCTTCTATGGAAAGAATAAAAACAAATGTTGACAAAGAGACTGGAGATAAGATTCGGGATATGGAATTAGATGGAGTAAAAGTGGACGAAGATTTTAAAAGATATTATCCATACAATGATTTAGCGTCAAAAGTACTGGGATTTACTGGAGGTGATAACCAGGGGATTATTGGTCTGGAAGTCAAGTACGAAGAGTATCTGAAAGGAATCAATGGAATGATATTAACGACTACAGATGCCAGAGGGGTAGAGTTGGAAGGAGTCGCTGAAGATCGTCTGGAACCAGTTGCTGGTAACACCTTACAGATTAGCTTGGATTATAATATACAGACTTATGCGCAGCAGATGGCGGAGAAGGTCATGGAAGAAAAGCAGGCCGATAAAGTCGCAATCTTGTTGATGAATCCACAGAATGGAGAGATACTGGCAATGGTAAATGTCCCGGAATTTGATCTGAATGATCCATTTACGTTGAATACAGGGGAAGAGAGCAGCAATATGTCAGATGAAGAAAAGCAGGATGCTTTGAACCAGATGTGGCGAAATGGATGTATCAATGATACCTATGAACCTGGTTCCATTTTTAAGATTATTACGGCTTCTGCTTGTCTTGAGGAGGGAGTAGTCCATCTGGATGATTCCTTCAGCTGTCCAGGATATCGAATTGTGGAAGATCGAAAAATTCGGTGCCATAAAGTGGGTGGTCATGGGGCAGAGACATTTGTACAGGGGATTCAGAATTCCTGCAATCCGGTGTTTATCGATATCGGACTTCGATTAGGAGTGGATAACTTTTACAAATATTTTCAACAATTTGGTCTGTTGAACCTTACGGGAGTAGATCTTCCGGGAGAGGCGGGAACGATTATGCATAAGAAAGAGAATGTTGGTTTGGTAGAATTGGCAACTATGAGTTTTGGACAGTCGTTTCAAGTGACTCCGATTCAGATGGCAACAACAGTTAGTTCTCTGGTAAATGGAGGAAGAAGAATTACGCCGCATTTTGGTGTCAGGGTTCTTGATTCAGATGGCAATGAAGTGGAAGAATTTCAATGTGAAGAGAAAAAAGGTATTATATCGGAAGAAACTTCGGCAACTATGCGGGTGCTGTTAAAAAGTGTAGTATCAGAAGGCTCTGGAAAGAGTGCATATATAGAAGGATATGAGATCGGAGGAAAGACGGCTACTTCTCAGACGCTTCCCAGAAGTGCGAATAAATACATCTCTTCTTTTATTGGATTTGCGCCGGCGGATCATCCACAGGTTTTGGGGATGTGTATCATTTATAATCCTCAGGGCGTATATTATGGAGGAACGATTGCTGCACCGGTGATCAGAGAAATATTTGAAAATATATTACCCTATCTTGGCATTGAAAAAGAATAAGAAATGAAGTATACTAGGTTAGGTTGAAAAGTGAATTAACAAAAGAAATAAAGAGGTGGATATATGGATTATAAAGTGTTTATTCCAGTATTAATATCATTTGCACTGAGTGTGATTATGGGGCCGTTGATTATCCCGGTGTTAAGAAGGCTTAAGATGGGGCAGACGGAAAGAACAGATGGTGTACAGTCACATCTGAAGAAGGCTGGCACTCCGACAATGGGCGGTGTGATCATTCTTCTGAGTGTAGTAATTACATCTGTATTTTATATTAAAGATTATCCGAAGATTATACCGATTCTATTTGTGACACTTGGTTTTGGTCTGATTGGATTTCTGGATGATTATCTTAAGGTTGTAATGAAGCGTTCTGATGGTTTGTTCCCAAAGCAGAAAATGGCACTTCAGATCGTTGTGACAGCAGTGTTTGCATTCTATATGGTCAGATTCACAGATGTTTCTCTTGCGATGATGATTCCGTTTTCTGGAGGAAAGTACTGGGATATCGGCTGGCTGGCGATTCCACTGATGTTCATTGTAGTAATCGGAACGGTGAATGGTGTGAACTTCACAGATGGTCTGGATGGTCTGGCTTCCAGTGTGACTGTGCTTGTTGCAACATTCTTCACTGTAGTGGCAATTGGAACAAAAAGTGGTATTGAACCAATCACTTGTGCAGTGGTAGGAGCGCTTTTGGGCTTCTTGTTGTTCAATGTATATCCGGCAAGTGTATTCATGGGAGATACAGGTTCCTTGGCATTAGGAGGATTTGTTGCATCAACAGCATATATGCTTCAGATGCCTATCTTCATTATTATTGTCGGATTGATCTATCTGGTAGAAGTATTGTCTGTTATGATTCAGGTAACATATTTTAAGAAAACTGGCGGAAAACGTATCTTTAAGATGGCGCCAATACATCATCATTTCGAATTGTGTGGATGGTCAGAGACAAGAGTTGTGGCAGTGTTTTCAATTGTTACAGCGATTCTTTGTCTGGTGGCATTGATGGCTATGTAGGAGGAAACAAAGGTTGAATATGGAAGTTGCAGAGAAAAGAGTACTCGTATTTGGTTCGGGAATCAGTGGAATCGGGGCAGTAAAATTATTAGAAAAACATCAGGCAGATGTGGTTCTCTATGATGGGAATGAAAAATTAGAAGAGGCACAGATCCGTGCAAAATTAGGCGCGGACAGTAAAGCAAGAATCGTAATCGGAGCTTTTCCAGAAGAATTATTAGAAGAATTAGATCTTGTTATTTTGAGTCCTGGAGTTCCGACAGATCTTCCGGTGGTAGAGAAGATGAAGGAGAAGAATACTCTGGTTATAGGAGAGATTGAACTGGCATATCAGATGGGAAAGGGAGATGTGCTGGCGATTACCGGAACAAATGGTAAGACAACAACAACGTCTCTGTTGGGAGAAATTATGAAAAATTATCAGGACGACGTGTATGTAGTGGGAAATATTGGAAATCCGTATACGATTGCGGCAGATCAGATGACGGAACATACGATTACAGTCGCTGAGATGAGTAGTTTTATGCTGGAAAGTATTGTAGATTTTCGCCCGAGAGTCAGTGCGATTCTGAATTTTACACCAGATCATCTGAATCGTCATCATACGATGGAAGCGTATGTGAATGCGAAGAAAAATATAGCCAGAAATCAGACGGAAGAAGATTATTGCATTTTGAATTATGAAGATGATCTCACCAGAGAATTTGGGAAAAATCTGAAAACACAGGTTCTATATTTCAGCAGTCAGCGTAAACTAGAAGAAGGAATTTATCTTGAGGATGGCAACATTATATTCCATTATCATGGTGTAGAAGAAACAATCTGCCATGTGGATGAATTACAGATTCTGGGAACACATAATCATGAAAATGTAATGGCTGCAGCTGCGATGGCAGCTGTCTATGGGGTACCGATGAGTGTGATCCGTGAGAGTGTCAAGGCATTTGGCGGAGTAGAGCATCGTATTGAATATGTGACGGAAAAAAATGGCGTCGTGTTCTATAATGATTCAAAAGGAACGAATCCGGACGCTGCAATCAAAGGAATTCGGGCTATGAATCGACCGACGGTCCTGATCGGTGGAGGATATGACAAAGGTTCCGAATATAAGGAATGGATTCAGAGCTTTGATGGAAAAGTGAAGAAACTGGTCCTTCTGGGAGCCACGAAGGAAAAAATTGCAAAAGATGCCGAGTGCTGTGGATTTACAGATTATATGTTTGCCGATACATTTGAAGAAGCCGTTCTTACTGCGGCAAAGTTGGCAGAGCCAGGAGAAGCAGTTCTGTTATCTCCGGCATGTGCAAGCTGGGATATGTTCTCTAGTTATGAAGTACGTGGAGAGAAGTTTAAAGAGATTGTAAATTCCTTATAAGGAGTGGCATAGATTGACACTATTGAACAGGAAAAAATATGATTATACACTTCTTGCTGCGTTATTTCTGCTCGTTATTATGGGGCTTGTGATCCTCTATAGTACGAGTGCATATAATGGAGAAGTAAAGTTCCATGATTCGTTTTACTATCTGAAAAAGCAGGCTTTTGCAACACTGCTTGGAATTGCCGGAATGTTTGTGGCTTCGAATATGGATTATCATATATGGAAGCATCTGGCAGTTCTTGGATATTTTACGGCAATCTTATTGTCAATAGCAGTTTTGTTTATAGGCGATGAATATAATGGGTCCAAAAGATGGCTGTCTTTGGGCCCGTTTTCTTTTCAGCCGTCAGAATTTGCAAAAGTAGCAGTGATCCTATTCCTCGCATATATGGTGACAAAAAATGTTCAAAATATGGGAAAGATGCGAACGATGATTAAGATTATCGTGATGATTCTGCCAATTGTGGCACTGGTGGGTGCCAGTAACTTAAGTACAGCAATCATTATTCTGGGAATAGCGGTGATTCTAGTGTTTGTGGCGAGTCCGAAGTATGGACAGTTTGTTGTTATGGGTGTTCTTGGAGTAGGATTTATGACTATTTTTCTGGGATTGGAAAGTTATCGACTAGAGAGACTGGCAATTTGGAGAAATCCAGAAGCTTATGAAAAAGGATATCAGACTCTCCAGGGACTGTATGCAATTGGGTCAGGCGGACTCTTTGGAAAAGGTCTGGGGCATAGCATTCAGAAGCTTGGGTTTGTGCCTGAAGCACAGAATGATATGATCTTCTCAATCATCTGCGAAGAACTTGGGCTGTTTGGGGCTGGATTCATACTAATTCTGTTTTTGATTCTGATCTGGCGCTTTTTTGTGATTGCCACTCATGCTCAGGATTTGTTTGGAGCATTGATCGCTACGGGTGCAATGGGGCATATGATGATCCAGGTGATATTGAATATTGCAGTGGTGACCAACACGATCCCAAATACTGGAATTACACTTCCATTTATAAGTTATGGAGGAACGTCCGTGGTTTTTTTACTTTTTGAAATGGGACTTGTACTAAGTGTATCATCTTTGGTAAAATAAAACACAAGAGTAAGCAGACAAAAGGGAGCATAATAATGGGAGAGACAAAAAAGAAAAAAAAGAAGACGCACCGACTATATGCATTTATTGTGTTGGTTTTAGGTGTTGCAATTATCGCGTTGGGTATATTAATTCTTTTCTATGTACAAGAGATAGAAGTCAGTGGGAATGAATATTGTTCTGACCAGGAGATTGTGGATACAGTGCAAAATGATAAATATTCTGTTAATACACTGTATATTGTCGGAAAATATGCTTTGGGATATGGAAAAGAACTGCCATGTTTTGAAAGCATGAAAGTGAGTTTGAAATCTCCCTGGGCGTTAAAGGTGACGGTAAAGGAAAAGACAATCGTAGGATATGTTCAAAACGGTGATCATTATGATTATTTTGATAAAGAAGGGCTGGTAGTGGCCGAGTTACCTTCTCTGATAGAAGGACTACCGTGTATTGAAGGAATTGAAGTGAAAGACATCAAGCTATATCATAAGTTGAAAAGTGATGATGTTGGCATTTTTGAAGAAATATTAGAGACTTCGCAGGAAGTGACAAAATACAATCTGACTACAGACAGGATTGTGTGTAAGGATGATGCAATCTATCTATATATAGGAAATATATGTGTTAATCTGGGGGAAAATGTATCTTCTGAGCAGATTGCCCAGATTGAACCAATTATAGAAAAACTGGGTGATCAGGCGGGAACGCTTCATCTGGAAAATTATTCAGAGAATAATACAATAATAACCTTTGACAAGGAAGAAATTCAGGAAGAAAATTAAGAAAAATAGCCAAATTCTATTGATATTTTGTACGAAAGTCTTTATTATATAGTATATATGGCAAACTGAACTCATTTCATTTGCTTTATGTATGGGATGTATAATATATAATAAGGATAACAAAGGAGGAGAAACCCTTGCTAGAAATTAAAACGAATGAATCAGAAGCAGCGGCAAAAATAATTGTTGTTGGAGTCGGCGGTGGCGGTAATAATGCTGTAAACCGTATGATTGACGAGCAGATTGCCGGTGTCGAATTTATTGCTATTAATACAGATAAGCAGGCGCTTCAATTATGTAAAGCCCCAACATTAATGCAGATCGGGGACAAGATCACCAAGGGACTTGGTGCAGGTGCAAGGCCTGAAATCGGAGAGAAAGCAGCAGAAGAAAGTGCAGAAGAGATATCTGCAGCATTAAAGGGAGCAGATATGGTATTTGTAACTTGCGGTATGGGCGGTGGTACCGGGACAGGTGCTACACCAGTAGTTGCACGGATTGCAAAAGAGCAGGGTGCTCTGACTGTAGGTGTTGTAACGAAGCCTTTCCGTTTCGAGTCTAAGACACGTATGAATAATGCTCTTGCTGGAATTGAAAAGTTAAAAGAAAGCGTCGATACATTGATTGTTATCCCGAATGATAAATTGCTGGAGGTTGTGGACAGACGTACGACTATGCCAGAAGCTTTAAAGAAAGCAGATGAAGTATTGCAGCAAGGTATTCAGGGTATTACAGACCTGATCAATGTACCTTCACTGATCAACCTTGACTTTGCAGATGTTCAGACTGTTATGACGGATAAAGGTATTGCACATATCGGTATTGGACAGGGACGTGGTGATGACAAGGCACTGGAAGCTGTTAAGCAGGCAGTTGCCAGTCCGTTGCTTGAGACAACGATTGCAGGCGCATCTCATGTTATTATTAATGTATCTGGAGATATCACACTTATGGATGCATCTGATGCGGCTGAGTATGTACAAGAGCTTGCAGGAGAAGATGCGAATATTATCTTTGGTGCAATGTATGATGATTCCAGAGCTGATGAAGCAACGATTACAGTGATTGCAACAGGTCTTCATAATGTAGGCGGAAGTGCTTCGAAATTAAAATCAAGACTTGAAAACCAGAGAGTTTCTTCAATGCCACATAATGCAGCAGCATCACAGGTATATGAAAGAACTGGTCAGACTGCGCCACGCAGCTCTCAGGCTTCTCCAAGATTAGATTTTGGTGCAGCTCCTACACAGGGAGGTGGAACAACGTCTGCTCCGAGAAGACCAGTAGGAGGTACAACGCCTACTTTGGATACACCAAGAACACCAACCAGCAAAGTAAAAGAACAGTCTATTAAGATACCAGATTTCTTTAAGAAGTAATTTATTATAAGAAGTAATTATTAGATTATAAAAAAAGAATGTGCTTTGGCACATTCTTTTTTTATTGCTGTATAGCTTGAAGGATCAGCTGATGCAGAATTTTTACGGTTGTGGAAAGTATCATTTTCGCCAAGGGAAATATTCGGGAAGATATGACAATAAACGTCAAAAAATCCTCTTTTTCTTTCCAAAATTCTTTCTTTTGTGCCAAAAAAGTATACCAAATATAGTATTTCTACAAATAGAATTCCCCAAAATGACTTTTCTGAATCTATATCTTGTGGTTCACAGGAACTGTCGAACGAAAATCAAAATCCACTCCATCATCTGACAAAATCTTTTCGAGATGACTCGTATAATAAATTTTGCTGATGTACCAAACCGGTGATGAGAATGAAAGAAGGTGGAGCGTGTACTATGAATTATACATAGATGTATTCTTTATGGTGAATTTTATGATGGATTATCTTGTACTGATGATTACTCGTAAGATGATAAGATGTTCTGTCCCTGCCTGGCGTGTCTGTCTGGCGGCTGCGGCAGGTGCATTTCTTACGTGTCTGATCGTAGTGGTTCCATTGAACAATACATTCATGAAATTCATACTGTTCCATGGTTTGGTAAGTGTTGCAATGATAAAAACAGGATTTGGAATCAGGCAGTGGCGTGAATTGATAAGAACTTGGATTCTGATCTATGTTAGCGGTTTTCTGATTGGAGGAGTGTTACTGTGCGTTCGACAATATGTACGGATAGGAAGCCTTTTCTTTGTTCTGGCTATTGTTAGTTATTATGTAGCGTCAGGAATCTGGAGCCTGATCAGCTATCTGGCACGGAGAAAGCAATGTCGCGTAAAAGTAATTCTCTGTAATGGCAAAAGACAATGTCAGGTAGAGGCGCTGATAGATACCGGGAATTGTCTAAGAGATGAGATTACAGGAGGTCCGGTCAGTATTGTTGACCAGAAAGTAATCCGTGTTTTGTATGGGAAAGAAAATCTGACAAAACTTCGCTATATTCCGTATCATTCTATTGGACGTTCCGAAGGAGTTATGCCGCTGATCCGTCTGGATGGGATGTATGTCTGCCAAGAAAGAAGATTCTGGATTGCAGAACCGCTGGTCGCAGTTTCCGAAGAAGATCTGACAGCGGATGATTATCAGATGATTCTGAATCCTGATATATTAATAGGAGGAATCGATTATGGTGATAAAAGTGGCAGTGCCGCATCAATTTAAGCTGAAGGTAGTTCCGGACTTTCGTACATTCTTTTTCCCGGATAAAAAAGATATTCATTATATTGGAGGATCGGACATTCTGCCGGCTCCCCTGGACAGTAATGAGGAGATGGCTGCAATCAATGATCTGGGATCTGAAGATGATGAACAGGCGAGAAAGGTTCTGATTGAACACAATTTGAGACTGGTAGTGTATATTGCAAAAAAATTTGATAATACAGGAGTGGGTGTAGAGGATTTAATTTCTATTGGTACAATTGGATTAATAAAAGCAATTAATACGTTTAATCCGGATAAGAATATTAAGCTTGCGACATATGCCTCTCGATGTATCGAAAATGAGATTCTGATGTATCTTAGAAGGAATAATAAGACGAAGATGGAAGTCTCAATTGATGAGCCTTTGAATGTAGACTGGGATGGCAATGAGTTATTGTTGTCCGATATTCTGGGAACGGAAGAGGATACGATATATAAGGACCTGGAGAATGAAGTGGAGAGAAAACTTCTAATCCGGGCAATTAACCGGCTGTCAGGAAGAGAACGTACGATCATTCAAATGCGTTTTGGCCTGGGGACGCCGGATGGCGAAGAGAGAACGCAGAAAGAAGTGGCGGATATGCTCGGTATCTCTCAGTCATATATATCAAGATTAGAGAAAAAGATTATGCAGAGATTAAGACGCGAAATGGTAAAGTATTCATAGCAACTCTTACAGAAAAGGTGTATAATGAAAACAAAAAGGGGTTGGTTTTATGAGACTTAGCTTTATCGGAGCAGCCCATGAAGTAACCGGTAGTTGTCATTTGCTAGAGGCGTGTGGAAAGAATATTCTGATTGACTGTGGTATGGAACAAGGGCCAGATCTCTATGAGAATCAGGAACTTCCTGTCACAGCGGGAGAGATCGATTATATACTTCTGACTCATGCACATATTGATCATTCTGGTAAAATTCCGCTTTTGTGTAAAGAAGGATTTAAAGGAGAGATCGTAACAACGTTTGCTACGGCAGATTTATGTAATATTATGCTTCGTGACAGTGCACATATCCAGGAGTTTGAAGCTGAATGGCGAAACCGTAAGGCCAGGAGGAGCGGCGCGGAAGTGTATGAACCGTTGTATACCATGGCAGATGCAGATGCTGCAATTCAGTTGTTATCACCTTGTGATTATGACCAGAAGATTACTTTGTGTGAAGGGATTGAAGTCCGCTTTTGTGACGTAGGTCATTTGCTGGGGTCTGCAAGTATCGAAGTGTGGATTACAGAAGGAGATATTTCTAAGAAAATTGTTTTTTCCGGCGATGTGGGAAATCGGAATCAACCTATTATCAAAGATCCACAAAAGGTTGCAGAGGCTGATTATGTGGTCATTGAATCAACTTATGGGGATCGTACACATGGGGATGAGATTCCAGATTATGTGGGAGAATTTACCAGGATTCTTCGAGAAACATTTGCAAAAGGCGGTAATGTGGTGATTCCGTCCTTTGCAGTAGGGCGTACGCAAGAGATATTATACTTTATCCGTGAGATTAAAGAAAAGAATCTCCTTCCGGAATATCCTGGCTTTGAAGTGTATGTGGATAGTCCATTGGCAATTGAAGCGACTAACGTATTTAATAAAAATGTAAAGTCATGCTTTGATGAGGATGCTATGGCATTGGTAGAACAAGGGATTAATCCATTGGTTTTCCCGGGGCTTAAGACAACGATTACCAGTGAAGAATCGAAGATGATCAATTTTGATGACAAGCCAAAAGTTATCTTATCGGCATCTGGTATGTGTGAGGCTGGAAGAATCAGGCATCATTTGAAGCATAATCTGTGGCGATCTGAATGTACGATATGTTTTGTGGGATATCAGGCGATTGGAACTTTGGGCAGAAAATTGATTGAGGGAGCGGAATGTGTCAAGCTGTTCGGAGAGAATATTACGGTGAATGCCCGCATTGAATCTTTGAAGGGAATCAGTGGTCATGCAGATATGAATGGCCTTCTGGACTGGCTGAAAGGATTTGAGAAGAAGCCACAGCGTGTCATTGTTGTGCATGGTGAGGATACGGTTACGGATCATTTCGCAAGTCTGGTGGAGGAGACTATTGGATGTCCGGCATTTGCTCCGTATTCTGGCGGTGCGGTAGATCTGGCAGCCAACGAGATCCTTACAGAAGGAGTGAAGGTTCCGAAGAAGGCTGTGGAGAAGCCGGCCAGGGCAAAGGCTGCTTCTGCTTTCAATCGTGTTGTTGCTGCTGCGAAGAGACTGCTTGAAGTTGTATATAAGAATGAAGGTCTTGCGAATAAAGATCTGGCAAAATTTGAGAGTCAGATTATGAATCTGGCAGATAAATGGGATCGAGAAGAATAAGTTGCCATGGTGAGTGGATGATAAGCGGGAACAGGGGCGCATAGATGATATGCGCCCCTGTTATAATGGGATATATTATGAGATACATATTTGTCAAGGAGTAAAACTTTTTTTATTTTCCTATGATGGAGAATAACGAAAGTGCATAATGAGAATCATTTTACTAGAGAAAAATTACTTTATTCATCTAGTAGGAGGGCTCAATTATGGCACAGGGAAAAGTTGAAATATGCGGTGTGAATACGGCAAAGCTTCCAATCCTGAATGAAGAGGAGAAGGAAGCTTTAATTGCGCGCATCAAAGCAGGGGATGCAGAGGCAAAAGAAGAATATATCAAAGGAAATTTAAGACTGGTATTGAGTGTAATCAAACGTTTTGGAGGAAGTAATGAGAATCCAGATGACTTGTTTCAGATTGGCTGCATAGGTCTGATTAAAGCAATCAATAATTTTAATACAGAATTAGACGTCAAATTCTCCACCTATGCTGTGCCAATGATTATTGGGGAAATTCGCAGATATATGAGAGATAATAATTCTATCCGCGTCAGCCGCTCGCTTCGTGATACTGCGTACAAAGCTATTTATGCGAAAGAAAATTATGTCAAACGCAATCTCAAAGAGCCAACTGTCCAGGAGATTGCGGAAGAGATTGGAATCTCTAAAGAAGACATAGTTTTTGCGCTGGACGCCATACAAGTGCCAATGAGCCTTCAAGAACCAGTATACAACGATGGAGGAGATGCGCTATATGTCATGGATCAGATCAGTGACACCAAGAACAAAGAAGATAAATGGGTCGAAGATCTGTCCCTGGAAGCCGCCATGGAACACTTAGGAGAACGGGAACGGTACATTATAAAACTGCGTTTTTTTGAAGGAAAAACACAGATGGAAGTAGCAGAAGAGATACAAATCTCGCAGGCACAGGTCAGCCGTTTGGAAAAAAATGCATTGAGGATTATGAGACAGTACCTCACTTAGGTACACCCTGTTTGACGATTAGGTACACCACATTTTGCAAGTGGGGACGTAGACTTTTTTCAAAAGTCTACGTCCCCACTTGCATTTTTACCCCTCACATACTATGATTAGTGCATGGAGGAATTTGTATTATGAAGGCTTGTATATTTGATTTAGACGGAACATTGACAGATACATTGGAATCTCTGGCATATTCTGTAAAAGCAACTTTAAGGGAAATGGATCTTCCGGAGATTACGACAGATGAATGTCGCCGGTTTGTAGGTGATGGAGCAAGATGTCTGATGGAACGTTCGCTTCGGGCAACGGGAGAAGAGAATGTAAAAAGAATTGAAGAAGCTATGGAGATATACGGACGTATATTTGATGAGAATTGTACATATCATGTAACACCATATGAAGGAATCGTCCAGATGCTGAAGAGTATGAAGGATAAGGGGATTAAGCTGGCGGTTTTGTCGAATAAGCCGCATCAGCAGACGGTGAAGGTAGTTCGTGAGGTTTTTGGCGAGGAGATGTTTGATTTTGCACAAGGGCAGAAGGAAGAGATCGCGAGAAAGCCGGATCCGGCAGGTGTTAATTATCTGATGGAGCAGATGGGCGTGTCACAGGAGGAATGCCTCTATGTGGGAGATTCTGAAGTAGATATCCGAACGGGAAAGAATGCGGGACTGCGTACTATCAGCGTGGCGTGGGGGTTCCGGTCGAAGGAAGTGTTAGAAACTGCAGGAGCCGATACTATTATTGGCAGCCCGGAAGAATTATTGCAGTTCGTTTAAAGAAAAAACGGAATAAGGGAGGATTTTGTGAAAATGTATGAGTACGATGAAGATTGCCTGAAGACATTTCTTAAGAATCAGGCACAGTTATTTGATGAGCCGGTTGCGGAGACGCTGGAAGAAGCGGAAGCGTTTCTGGAAGACTGTATGGCGGTTGTAGTCGATAGTATTGAAGAAGTCAGAGAATTTCTTGAAGAAGAAGGCATGGATGTGGATGGAATGTCGGAAGAAGAGCTGGAAGAAGCGTCGGAGGTATTTTCTATTCCGGGTGGAAGATATCTGATCGTAGAAGGATAATAGAATGAAGATTACATTGAAAAAGCCGAAGCTATTCAGAAGTTTCGGCTTTTTTCAATGCTTCTTCGATTGCATTTACAATCATCTGGGAAGTATATGGATTATCTTCAGAATATTGGATATTATCTAGTGATTGATTGTTGTATATCTGTTCTGCGATATCTTCTATCGTAGGTTGAATCAAAGGATACATTGCAGAAATACTTTCGTCAAGATTGGAGAAACGAATGGAGTTAATATGGGATTCGTCGACGGTTACTTCTACTTCAAGTGCAGTATTGTTTAATGACAGTGTGGACGTATAGACTCCTGGCATATATTTTGCTTCGTTTGATTTTGCTTCTTTATGTTTGGGAAGGAACATAAATACCAAAAGTAGAATTAATATGACTGCCAGCGCAGCAAAAATCAAGGTATAGATGATTTCCTTCATATGCAATACGACGATTTTGGTTTTGGAACTCATAGAGACCTCCTGTATTATGGATAAATTGTTACTTTCTATAATGTATGAGAAAAGAGTGGAAATTATTCATGGCTTCTTGTATAATAAAAAACTACGATTTCTATTAAAATTCTATAAATAAAATTCTATAAAATTACGAGGTGACAAACAGATGTATATTATTGCAGGACTTGGAAATCCCACATTACAGTATGAAGGAACACGACATAATGTTGGGTTTGATGTCATAGATACATTGGCGGATAAATATAATATATCGGTAGATGCGAGAAAGAGCCGTGCTTTCATTGGAAAAGGAATGATTGAAGGGCAGAAGGTTATTCTGGTCAAGCCTCAGACTTATATGAACCTAAGTGGGGAGAGTATACGGGGGCTCGTGGATTATTATAAGATTGATGTGGAACATGAACTGCTGGTAATCTATGATGACATCAGTCTGGATGTCGGTCAGCTGAGAATTCGTAAAAAAGGAAGCGCCGGAGGACATAACGGAATTAAAAATATTATTGCGAATCTGGGTACACAGAATTTTCCGAGAATTAAAGTGGGGGTTGGTGAGAAACCGAAGAAATATGATCTTGCAGATTATGTGCTCAGTCATTTTTCAAAAGCAGAGCGTGAGCTGATGGAAGAAGGATACCAGAAAGCAGTAAAGGCGGTGGAGATGCTCCTTGACGGAGAGATGGAAGCTGCTATGAATGAATATAACAGAAAAGTAAAGCCTAAGGAGGCATAGATATGCAAGCCTTAATCAGGCCATTGAATGAATTAGCAGAGTTTGAAGAGATTAGTAAAAAAAGGATGAAAGCACCGGGAATGATACGAGTATGTGGCTGTGTCAATTCTCAGAAATCCCATATGATGTATGCGCTGAGCGATGGCTGTCATTACAAAGTCATCGCTTGTTCCAGTGAATCTAAGGCGAAGCAAGTCTATGAGGAATATCGGTTCATGGATGCAGAGACTTATCTGTATCCGGCGAAAGATCTGTTGTTTTATCAGGCAGATATTCGAAGCAAGGAGTTGATCAGACAGAGAATGGAGGTGCTTCAGGCGATCGTTGCGGGAGGACCGATGACTGTTGTGACCAGTTTCGATGCTTTTATGGATTCCTTGCTCCCAAAAGAGGTTATTAGAGAGAGGATGCTCCATATTTCCAATGACAGTGCGATTGACCTGGAAGAAATGCAGAAGAAGCTTGTAGCACTTGGATATGATCGGGAAATTCAGATTGAAGGGCCAGGGCAGTTTGCAGTTCGGGGAGGAATTCTGGACGTCTATCCATTGACTGAGGAGCTTCCGGTTCGTATTGAATTGTGGGGAGATGAAGTGGACTCGATTCGTACATTTGATGTAGAGAGCCAGAGATCCATTGAGAATTTGACAGAAGTAACCATCTGCCCTGCATTGGAATTTCCACAGGAGGGGGAAAAAGGAGTATCTTTTTTAGATTATTTTCCGACAGATCAGACGATTCTTTTCTTAAATGAACCCGTCCGCCTTCTGGAAAAAGGACAAGGTGTAGAAGAAGAATTTATGGAGGCACAGAAAAACAGGCTGGAAAGCGGATATCAGCTGGAAGAAGGAGAAGTCAAGCTGTATCAGACGGAAGCAGTTCTGAAGAAAATGAACGGTTACAGTAGCATCGGTTTTTTTTCGTTGGATATGCGTTGCAAAGGTTTGGAAGTTCGGGCATCTTACAGTCTTCAGACTAAGAGTGTGAATCCCTATAATAGTAGTTTTGATGCGCTGACACAGGATCTGAAGCGATTGAAGCGAAATGGATATAGAGTCATTCTGTTGTCGGGTTCCAGAACCCGGGCAAAGAGGTTGGCAGAAGATCTGAGAGATTATAATCTTAGTAGTTATTACAGCGAAGAGATGAATCGGGAAGTCATGCCGGGGGAGATTATGACGGCATATGGATATGTAGC
Organism: Bariatricus sp. SGI.161; assembly: GCF_050313695.1. Lineage (NCBI taxonomy): Bacteria > Bacillati > Bacillota > Clostridia > Lachnospirales > Lachnospiraceae > Bariatricus > Bariatricus sp. SGI.161. Next base: position 104,297 of record NZ_JBNPLX010000005.1, on the reverse strand, counting down.
AGAAGGTTATGAATATCCACTCCTTAAGTTCACTGTCATCTCAGAGACGGATATATTTGGTAAGACTAGAAAAAAGAAGAAGAGAAAGGTCTACGAAGGCCGTAAGATTCAGAGCTTTGCGGAATTAAAACCGGGAGACTATGTGGTACATGAGAACCATGGACTGGGAATCTATCAGGGAATTGAGAAGATTGAAGTAGACAAGATCTCAAAAGATTATATGAAGATTTCTTATGCGCAAGGTGGGAATCTCTATATTCCGGCAACTCAATTGGATCTTATTCAGAAGTATGCCAGTGCGGATGCAAAGAAACCAAGACTGAACCGTCTGGGAACCCAGGATTGGAATAAGACGAAGACGAGAGTACGGGGAGCGGTAAAAGAAATTGCAAAGGATCTGGTTGAACTCTATGCAGCCAGACAGAATCAGGACGGTTATGTGTATGGGGAAGATACCGTCTGGCAGAGGGAATTTGAAGAAATGTTTCCATTTGAGGAAACAGAAGACCAGTTACTGGCGATTGAAGCTGTAAAACGAGATATGCAGAGTCATAAGATTATGGACCGTCTGATTTGCGGGGATGTAGGGTATGGTAAGACAGAGATTGCAATCCGTGCTGCATTTAAAGCGGTTCAGGAGAATAAGCAAGTAGTCTATCTGGTACCAACTACAATATTGGCACAGCAGCATTATAATACATTTACACAGCGAATGAAGGATTTCCCGGTCAGAGTAGATTTGATGTGCAGATTTCGCACTCCTGCTCAGCAGAAAAAGACGATTGAGGACACGAAGAAAGGACTGGTAGATATCATTGTCGGTACTCATCGGGTATTGGGAGATGACTTGAAATTCAAAGACTTGGGTCTTTTGATCATTGATGAAGAGCAGCGCTTTGGTGTACAGCATAAAGAGAAGATTAAAAAATTAAAAGAGAATATAGATGTACTGACGTTGACAGCAACGCCAATCCCCAGAACACTTCATATGAGCCTGATAGGAATTCGTGATATGAGTGTGTTGGAAGAAGCCCCGAACGATCGTATGCCGATTCAGACTTATGTAATGGAATATAATGATGAGATGGTAAGAGAAGCTATTGAAAGGGAATGTTCCAGACAAGGACAGGTCTACTATGTGTATAACCGGGTCGAGGATATTGCGGAAGTTGCAGCCAGAATTCAGAAGCTTGTGCCAGATGTTACGGTGGAATATGCACATGGACAGATGCGGGAACATCAGCTGGAGAAGATTATGTATGAGTTTATCAATGGAGAGATTGATGTGCTGGTATCGACGACAATCATCGAGACAGGTCTGGATATTTCCAATGTTAATACGATGATTATTCATGACGCAGATCGCCTGGGATTGTCACAACTGTACCAGCTTCGCGGAAGAGTCGGACGTTCGAATCGAATGGCTTATGCATTCCTCCTGTATCGTAAGGATAAGTTGCTGAAAGAAGTGGCGGAAAAGAGATTATCTGCAATTCGGGAATTTACCGATCTGGGATCAGGATTTAAAATTGCAATGCGAGATCTGGAGATTCGAGGAGCAGGGAATCTTCTTGGCGCAGAGCAGCACGGACATATGGAAGCAGTAGGATATGATCTGTATTGTAAGATGTTAAATGAGGCTGTGAAACATCTGAAAGGTGAGATGGATGAAGATACCTTTGTGACAACGATGGATCTGAATGTGGATGCTTATATTCCGGATTCATATATTCCGAATGAGTACCAGAAGTTAGATATCTATAAGCGGATAGCGGCCATAGAAAACGAAGAAGAAAAAGAAGACATGATGGAAGAGTTGATAGATCGTTTTGGAGATATTCCGAAGAAAGTGGAAAAATTATTGGATGTGGCAAGTTTAAAAGCAATGGCGCACAATGTATATGTCACCGCTGTAGAGCAAAAGGGAGAGATCTATACATTTACCATGTATGAAAAAGCAAAAATTCAGACCCAGAAGATTCCGGAATTCCTGGAAACATTCAAAGGGGAGCTGATCATAAAGGCTGATGCGGTCAATCCTTGCTTTATCTATGAGAAAAAGAAGCGCAATAAAAAAGAAAAAACCCCAGATGCATTATCGGTTGTGAAAAAAGTGTTAATTGAGATGAAAGCATTGATTGAAACGTAAAAAAAGGATATAATGAATGAGTTAATGGTACTAAGGAGGGTATATACAGATATGAAAAGAAGAATATTGATGCTTGCAATGGCGGGGATGCTGGTGTTGACATCTCTTACCGGATGCAGCTCATTCAATGATGACGATGTGGTTGTCACCGTGAACGATACAGAGATTACGGCAGATGTTGCTAATTTTTATGCGAGATACATGCAGGCCCAGTATGAGACTTATTATTCTGCTTATCTGGGAGATGATATGTGGAGTTCAGAAGCAGAAGAAGGTAAGACGTACGAAGAATCTGTCAAGGACAGTGTCCTGGAAGAACTGGAAAAGATGGTTCTTCTTGAAGAACATATGGAAGAATATGATGTGTCTCTTTCTGATGAAGAGAAGCAAGTGATTGAAGATGCAGCCAAGGAATTTGACGAGGCGAATGCATTAGAAGACAAGGAGAAGGTATCTGGTACAGAGAAGGCTGTAAAGCGGGTGATGACGCTTTTAGCTATTCAGCAGAAGATGTCAGATGCGATTCAGGCAACTGCAGATGCAGAGGTTTCAGATGAAGAAGCAGCACAGAAGAGCATGCAATATGTATACTTCTCTTATACTACCACGGCAGAAGATGGAACCACTCAGGATATGACGGATGATGAAAAGGCAGATGTGAAGGCGCAGGCAGAAGGATTTGCAGAAGGTGCTGCTGCGGCAGAAGATTTTAATGCATATGCCCAGGAACAGGGACTTGAGACATCTACGGCAACTTTTGATAAAGACAGTACATCACCTTCCGCAGATTTGGTTGCAGCAGCGGATGCTTTGAATGAAGGAGAGATAACAGGGGTTGTAGATACGGATAGCGGATGTTATGTTGCAAAAGTGACCAGTCTTTTTGATCAGGATGCAACGAATAGTAAGAAGCAGGAGATCATCAGTCAGAGACAGCAGGAGAAATATACAGAGACCTGTGATGGGTGGATGGATGATGCAGATATCAATGTCAATAAAAAGGTATGGAAGAAGATTGATTTTAATGATTTGAGTGTTACGATTAAGGAAGAATCCGAAGAACCATATGCAGATTCTATTCAGACAGATGATGTTGCTGAGTCGGAAGATTCCGGCACAGAAGCAGAGTAAAAAGAAGAACAAAAAAACCGATCTGAAATTATGATTTCAAGATCGGTTTTTTATTGCCATCAGCTTAGCTCATAAAAGAAGATACAATCTCATTGACCAGCTTGCCGTCGGCTTTGCCTTTTACCTTTGGCATTAGATTTTTCATGATCTTTCCTTTGTCTTTTGCAGTCGGAGCATCCAGACCCATCTCGGCAAGAACGGAAGCGACGATCTCCTTGATCTCGGCTTCATCCATCATCTTAGGGGCATATTGCTCTAATACAGCCAGACGTTTGGTGCATTCATCAATAATCTCTGTGCGGTCGGAAGGAGTCATTTCCAGAGTCTCTTTGGTCTGCTTGATCTCTTTCATGATAACCTGTGTCTCTTCTTCGGGAGTCAGATCAGCGCGTTTGTCAATTGCTTTATTCTTAAGAGCAGCCAACAGCATGGACAGCGTTTCCTTGGTTTCTTTGTCACCGGCCTTCATGGCTTTGACCATATCGGCACGAACTTCTTCGATTTTACTCATGTTTTCATTCCTCCTATCATTGTCTGCAATTATTATACAGAATTCTATTATAAATATCCAGCCTTTTCCATACTTAATTCAGAACCGTCTGGAATGGAATTGGATATTGACAGTGATGGCCGAAAAGACTATCATGAATTTAAGTAAAGGCAAAGGAGTCTCAATGAGAGTACTTTGCTTTTTTTGTGCCTGTGTATTGAAGAAGCTGTCAGTGGACAGATTCTGGTGGTATTTTTGGGACACAAATGGAAACGATATTATATGAAATGGGGGTTTTTAAATGACAACAAACAAAAGTAAAGTGGTAATAGTAGGGACTGGTCTGGTCGGCTCGTCCACGGCGTTCAGTCTTTTGACGCAGGGTGTCTGCGATGAGATTATGATGGTGGACATTAATAAGGAAAAGGCTCTTGGAGAGGTACTGGATCTAAAAGATTGTGTGGAATATCTGAACCGGAATACCAAAGTGTATGTAGGTGATTATAAAGATTGCAAAGATGCGGATATTATTGTGATTACGGCAGGTGCGCCGCCAAGACAGGGGCAGACAAGGCTGGATACGTTGGAAGCGTCGGCGAAGATTACAAAGTCTATCGTAAGTCCGATTATGGAAAGTGGATTTGACGGGATCTTCCTGATCATCTCTAATCCGGTAGATATCATAGCACATTATGTACAGCGTCTGTCAGGTCTTCCAAAGAATCAAGTCATTGGAACAGGAACAGCATTGGATTCTTCGAGGCTTAAGAACTTTATCGGAGAGCTGATTCATGTAGATCCAAGAAGTGTCCATGCATTTTCGATGGGAGAGCATGGAGATTCACAGATGGTACCGTGGTCAGCTGTTATGGTCGCAGGGAAACCATTCTATGATATTATCCGTGATAATCCAGATCTGGTTGGTGATGTGGATCTGGACAATCTGGTAGTTAAGACTGCACAGGAAGGCTGGGAGATCCTGAACAGAAAAGGAACAACTTATTATGGAGTGGCAACTACCGCAGTCGGAGTGATCAAGGCAATCTTACACGATGAGAACAGAATTATTCCGGTCTCAACATTACTGGAAGGAGAATATGGAGAAAAAGATGTCTATTGTGGAGTGCCGGTTGTCCTGAATCGCACAGGGGCTTCGGATGTGCTGGAGATCCACATGAGCAGTCAGGAATTGACTCGGTTTAAAGAGTCGGCAAAAATTATCCGGGAGTATACGGACAAGATTATGGAATACTAGAGTATAATGAGAGATAGAAGGTCGAATCAGTGATAAACTGACTCGGCCTTTTTTAAATTCAGCAAAATTCAGTTATTTCTTGTTGACAAGTATAGTTGTCATATGCTATGCTCTTGATGACAAGGATAATTGTCAAAATGACAAAGAAAGCTTTCAATATAATGCATGGAGGTGATTATGTGCCTTTATATAATCGTTTAAAAGAATACAGGGCCAGAATTGGTGTGAATCAGCAGGAGATGGGACGCCTGTCTGGAGTTTCCAGACAGACCATCAGCCAGATCGAACGAGGGGATTATTCTCCATCAGTGACGCTGGCATTAAAGATTGCAAAGGTATTTGAAGTACAGGTAGAAGATATTTTCTGGTATGAGGAGGAAGATTAAGATGATGAGTAGAAAAGAAGAGATCAGTCAGGAGAATAGAAGAGCGAGAAAGTGGTTTATTCCGATTGTTATTGTCAGCGGGGTGGTGGGCGCCATACTCGGGATATTGATGGTTTTCCTGGGGACAACAGGAATTCAACGGGCAGCTGGGGCAATGACGCAGAAGGTAACGATGTTGGCACCGTATCTTCTGGCGGCGGAGGCTGTGATATTCAATATCTTTGCGTTTGCCATGTATCGAAAGAGCCGTGTGTTGCTTCGAGAATGGGATGGGGAAGAGGAGGAGATTCCGAATCAGATAGATATTAAGCTGAATTATGCATTGTGGGCACTCAGCCTGAATCAGGTCATCAGCTTTCTTTTGTTTGCTTTGGGAGTGGATCTGAGACCGGAAGATATGACAGGGGTACGGAATGAATTAATACTGGCGGTTGTATTCATGGTAAATGTATTCATAAGTATATGGATACAACAGAAAGTGGTGGATCTGTCTAAAGAGATGAATCCGGAGAAAAAGGGAAGTGTTTATGATATTCGTTTTCAGAGTAAATGGATGGACAGCTGCGATGAGGCGGAGAAGATGCAGGTATATCAGGCGGCATATTCAGCATTTAAAGTGACCAATATTGCATTTATGATTGTGTGGCTGTTTGCATTTCTGGCAATTGAATTTGCAGGAACGGGTGTTTTTGCATGTGTGCTGATCTCAATCTTATGGGGAATTCATGTGAGTGTGTATTGTTTTAAGACGATTCAGCTCTCTAAGTAATCATTCAGACATGAAATCACTTCATTCACGCAGGAACTATTGCTGAGACTGCTGCATTTTGGTAGGATGTAGTCAACAAGAAAGGAAGTGAGGAGTATATGTTCATACAGGACAATTATGTTACGATTGCCTGGCTGGGACTTCTGATTCTTTTGCTGATTGTTGAGATCATCACAGTAGGGCTGACCAGTATCTGGGCGGCTGGAGGTGCATTGGTTGCACTTATATTCAGTATTCTTGGTATTTCCCTGATGTGGCAGATCGTAATATTCTTCGTGGTAACCTTTGTACTGTTATATTTTACAAGGCCGTTTGCAATGAAGTTTATCAACACGCAGCATGAGAAGACGAATTATGAAGGAATCATTGGTAAGACGATCCGGATTACGGAGAGAGTAGATAATCTCCATCAGACCGGAAAGGCAACGGTGAATGGACAGGAGTGGACGGTTCGTGCGGATGATGATGCACAGATTCTGGAGCCGGAGACGCTGGCAAAAGTGATCAATATTTCAGGAGTAAAATTAATTGTAAAAAAGTATGAGGAGGAATAGAATATGTTGACTTTGGGGTTTATTGCGGCAGTAGTTATTATTTTAGTTTTTTTGATTTTGCTGATTTCCTGTATCAAGATTGTGCCGCAGGCAAGAGCGGTGGTAGTGGAACGTCTGGGAGCTTATCAGGCAACGTGGAGTACAGGCCTTCACTTTAAAGTTCCGATCATTGACCGGGTGGCAAGAAAGGTAGATCTGAAGGAGCAGGTTGTTGATTTTGCTCCGCAGCCAGTGATTACAAAAGATAATGTAACAATGCGGATCGATACGGTCGTATTCTATCAGATTACAGATCCGAAGATGTTCTGCTATGGAGTGGCGAATCCGATTATGGCGATCGAGAATCTGACGGCAACTACGTTGCGTAATATTATTGGGGATCTGGAGCTGGATCAGACGCTGACCTCAAGAGAGACGATCAATACGAAGATGAGGGCATCTCTTGATGAAGCGACAGATCCGTGGGGAATCAAGGTGAACCGCGTAGAATTGAAGAATATCATTCCTCCGGCAGCAATTCAGGATGCGATGGAGAAGCAGATGAAAGCAGAACGTGAACGACGGGAGGCAATCCTTCGTGCTGAAGGTGAGAAGAAGTCTACGATTCTGGTAGCAGAAGGACATAAGGAATCTGCAATTCTGGATGCAGAGGCAGAGAAGCAGGCTGCTATCTTACGTGCGGAAGCACAGAAGGAAGCCATGATCCGTCAGGCAGAAGGTGAGGCAGAAGCAATCCTGAAAGTGCAGCAGGCTAATGCAGATGGTATTCGTTTCCTGAAGGAAGCAGGAGCAGATGAAGCGGTTCTTACGATGAAGAGTCTGGAAGCTTTTGAAAAGGCTGCAGATGGAAAAGCAACAAAGATCATTATTCCGTCTGAGATTCAAAGTCTTGCGGGACTGGCGAAAAGTGCCAAAGAGATTATAGCAGAATAAAGCAGAATATATACAGATATGGAAAAGCGAGAGGAGGCAGTGCAATGACGCATGTATTAATTCTGGAAGATGACAAGGCTTCACTGGAAGCTTTGAAAAGGATTCTTACAGAGTACTCGGAAGATCTTTGTGTACATACTGCCTCCTCTTATCGGGAAGCGAAAAAACTGTTAGATATGGATTGGACATATAGGTTGTTTTTGTTGGATGTGAATCTAAATGGCAATGCTCATGAAGATATCGGCGGTATCCTCTTTGCCAGGGAATTGCGAGAGCAGTTCCGTTATACCTTTACCCCGGTTGTGATGGTCACAGCAATAGGAGCCATGGAGATGCAGGCTTATCGGGAATTACATTGTTATCAGTACATTATGAAGCCGTTTCGGCCGGAACAGGTCAAAGAAGTGGTTCAAAAGGTGCTGGAAAGAGAGAAGCATGAGGAGCGTCCGATGGTTGTCGTGAAAAAAGACGGCATCAATTATCAGGTCCTATGCGAAGATATCTGTTATATAGAAGCGATTCCAAGGGGAATCTGTCTTCACATGAAGAATGAGAACTGGAATGTACCATATGTTACTTTAAAACAAATCTTACAAAAAGTTCCGGCGGATATGTTTCTGCAGTGTCATCGGATGTTTGCAGTGAATCGAAGAAAGGTGGAGTATTTTGACACGGTCAATCGAATTGTCAAGATAAAAGACTGTGAAGATATCGTGGAGATAGGAGTGACGTATAAGTCGGAGATTGGGAGGCTGATCAGTGGTTGATTGGATAAAAAAGTTTTTATATAGGATTTTTTGTGTGCTTGCATTGTTGGTGTCCGTATATCTGGTGGTAGATTTTTTGATCAGCGGAACCTTTGACTACAGAATCTTTATTATGTTTCTTCTGATGGTAGTGATTGTGTTCTGGGGAATTGCTGACTGGCGTAAGAATTATATTCTTATGCAGAAGAAGGAGACAGAGCTTAAGCTGTATCAACATTATGTACAGCCTCTGGAGGAACTGGTGAAAGAGATCCGGGCAAAGCAGCATGAATTTGATAATCATCTGAATGCGATATTGAATATGCATCTGACAGTCGATAATTATGAGGAACTGGTAGAACGGCAGTCAGAATATATTACAGAAGTGATTAAGGATGATGACAGCCGGCAGTATCTTCCACTTTTAAGAATCAGTGATAAAGTGCTTGCGGGATTTTTGTACAGCAAGATTGTTCGGTCTCCTTCTTATGTAAAGACGGAAGTAGAAGTCAAGAGCCTGGAGATTATTTCAGGGATTTCAGAGCATCATTTGATTGAAATAGTAGGCACATTAGTAGACAATGCTTATGAAGCCTGCACAGAAGAATTGAATCAGGTTATGATGGAACTGGATTCCGAAGATGATCGGTTGGTTTTTATTATCAAAAATCAGATTAATGATATCAGGATGAAGAATATCGACCGCTTTTTTGAGAAAGGTTATTCAACCAAAAGTGGTGATAGAAAACATGGACTGGGGTTATATAATGCCAAGATGCTCATTAAAAAATATCAAGGAGATATTTTTGTAAGTACAGAGAATATCAATGAAAAGAGATATATTTGTATGAGAGTGGTCGTATAAACGTAGTATAAAATTCTTCCATTTACAGATACTAATTCTGGAAATCGTTAGTACAGTAAATGGAGGAATTTATTATATGAAAGCTACAGGAATCGTACGAAGAATCGATGACCTTGGAAGAGTGGTCATTCCCAAAGAAATACGAAGAACTTTAAGAATCCGTGAAGGAGATCCGCTGGAGATTTTTACGGATCGAGAGGGTGAGATTATTCTGAAAAAATATTCTCCGATAGGTGAGTTATCTACATTTGCCAGACAGTATGCGGAGAGTCTGGCGCAGACGGTAGGATGTCTGGTCTGTGTCTGTGATATGGATCAGATTATTGCAGCATCCGGTGCCGGCAAGAAAGAATTACAGGATAAATATATCAGCCATCAGCTGGAGAAGCAATTAAGTGCGAGAACACAATTGACAGCAACAGCTGCAGATAAAAAATATATTCCCATTACAGATAACCCTGAGGAAGAATTCATCTATGAAATAATCAGTCCGATTATCTGTGAAGGAGATATTATTGGAGGAGTGATTCTTCTGTCAAAAGATGTGAAGAAAAAGCTGCAGGAGTTAGAGCAGAAGCTGGCATCCTGTGCGGCTGGTTTTTTGGGAAGTCAGATGGAACAATAGAGGAATAAACGTAAGCTTTCCATCATACCTTGTGTTAGACAAGGAGGGATGGAATGGAGAGACAGTTTCAAAAAGATTCTAAAGTTATGTGGGTGCTGAAGTCATTGCTGGCTTCATACGTTATTACAGGTATACTTCTTGTATTGCTTGCAGCGGCACTTTATAAGTTTGAATTAAATGAGAAGATGGTATCAGCAGCTATTATAGCAATTTATGTTGTGGCGACTTTGATCGGAGGAATCATGATCGGAAAGTATGCCAAGACAAGGCGATTTGTGTGGGGATTGGGACTGGGGATTGGATATTTTGCACTCCTTCTGCTGATTACATTAGGTGTGTATCATACTTTGAATGGAAATGGAGGCAGCCTGATTACTACATTTATCTTATGTGCTGGTGGAGGAATGGTTGGAGGTATGATATCGTAATAACGAAATTAAAGCCTTAACAGCCTGATAAAATGATTGCGAAAATGAGTATGAAATGCTATAATAACATAAGTTAAGCAAAGTTTAAGGAGGAATGTAAACATGAAACATGTAAAGACATTAAATAAACAGACTATGAACAATAACATGAAGAAGAGCGGATGTGGCGAATGCCAGACATCTTGCCAGTCAGCATGTAAGACTTCCTGTACCGTAGGAAATCAGACTTGCGAACAGAAAAAATAATTTTGAAGTATATGGAATGCTCGAGACAGCGGTCTTTAGGGTCGCTGTTTTTCGTTGTATACAAAAAAGTGAAAGGGGTATACAGCCTTGATTCATCAGTATAAGAATAATGGCTATAATATCGTGATGGATGTCTACAGTGGCGCAGTTCATGTAGTAGATGATCTATGTTATGATGTGATCGCAGAATTAAACGAAATCAATAAAGATCATACAGTAGAGACGTTAAAAGAAGATTCTGTTTTGTCCATGCTGCATCAAAAGCTTGGAGACAAATATGAAGAAAAAGAGATTGGTGATGCACTGGAAGATGTCATGGAATTGACGGAAGCGGGACAGCTATTTGTAAAAGACACCTATGAGTGTATGATTGAGGAAGTCAAGAAGCGGAAAACGGTCGTAAAAGCACTTTGTCTTCACATTGCACATGACTGTAATCTGGCCTGCAAGTATTGCTTCGCAGAAGAAGGAGAGTATCATGGCAGGCGTGCTCTGATGTCTTATGAAGTCGGGAAAAAGGCATTTGACTTTTTGATCGCTAATTCAGGGAACCGACACAATTTGGAAGTGGATTTCTTCGGTGGAGAACCACTTATGAACTGGCAGGTGGTCAAAGATCTGGTTGCCTATGGAAGAGAGCAGGAGAAGATTCATAACAAGCATTTTCGTTTCACATTGACTACGAATGGGGTATTACTGAATGACGAAGTACAGGACTTTGTAAATAAAGAGATGGATAATGTGGTCTTAAGTCTGGATGGAAGAAAAGAAATCAATGATCAGATGCGTCCGTTCCGCAACGGAACCGGAAGCTATGATCTTATTGTTCCGAAGTTTCAAAAGCTGGCAGAAAGCAGGAATCAGGAAAAATATTACATACGAGGAACATTTACCCGGAATAATCTGGACTTCTCCAATGATATTCTCCATTTTGCAGATCTTGGATTTAAGCAGATGTCTATTGAACCTGTTGTCGGAGAGGAAAGTGATCCTTATGCAATCCGCGAAGAGGATGTTCCGATTATTAAAGAAGAATATGATAAACTTGCAAAGATCATGATTGAACGTGAAAAGGAAGGAAAAGGTTTTAATTTCTTTCATTTTATGATAGACTTAGACGGTGGACCATGTGTGGCAAAGAGACTGTCAGGATGTGGTTCGGGAACGGAATATCTTGCCGTTACTCCGTGGGGAGATCTGTATCCTTGCCATCAATTTGTAGGACAGGAAGAGTTCTTGATGGGAAATGTGGATGATGGCATTGTCAGGCCGGAAATTGCAGATGATTTTCGTAGTTGTAACGTATATTCCAAAGATAAGTGCAGAGATTGTTTCGCGAAATTCTATTGCAGCGGTGGCTGTATGGCGAATTCTTATAATTTCCACGGTACGATCCACGATACATATGATATCGGGTGTGAGATGCAGCGGAAACGTGTAGAATGCGCGATTATGATAAAAGCAGCGTTGGCAGAAGAATAGTAGAAATCAAGGCAGAAGAAGCAGAAAGGAAGTAAATCATGAAGAAGAACAAAGGCATACTGAGCCTGATTCTGACCGCTGTATTGGTCGTATTGCTTGGATTCACAGTGCTGGTTGGTTTCGGAGAGACCGGAACGGGTGCAATGAAGAATATTAAGCTTGGTCTGGACCTTAAAGGTGGTGTCAGCATTACTTATCAGGTAAAAGATGACAATCCGACAGAAGAAGAGATGAGTGATACCATCTATAAACTTCAAAAACGTGTAGAGCAGTATAGTACAGAGGTAAGTGTATATCAGGAAGGTGATGACAGAATTAATGTCGAGATTCCCGGAGTTACAGACGCCAACGCGATTCTGGATGAGCTGGGAAAACCGGGTTCACTGGAATTTCAGACCCAGGATGGAGAGACGGTTATTACGGGTTCTGATGTAAAGACAGCGTCTGCGCAGTCAGGACAGGATGATATGGGGAATAAAGAGTACTCTGTAGAACTGGATCTGACAGATGAAGGTGCAGAAAAGTTTGCGGAAGCTACAGAGGCCAATGTTGGAAAGCAGATTTCCATCATTTATGATGGTGAAGTTATCAGCAGCCCGAGAGTCAATGAAGCAATCACTGGAGGACAGGCATATATCACAGGAAACTTCACATACGAAGAGGCAGATAATCTTGCTTCTACGATTCGTATCGGTGGACTGAAGCTGGAACTGGAAGAATTACGTTCCAACGTAGTCGGAGCGCAGTTGGGAGAACAGGCAATCAGCACAAGCGTGAAAGCAGGAGCGATTGGTCTGGCAATTGTATTCATATTCATGATCTTTGTATATTATTTACCAGGTCTTGCTGCTGGTCTGGCACTGATCATTTATACAGAACTTGTATTACTTATATTAAATGCATTTAACATTACGTTGACTTTACCAGGTATTGCAGGTATCATCCTTGGTATTGGTATGGCTGTGGATGCAAATGTTATTATATTTGCCCGTGTGCGTGAGGAAATGACACGCGGAAAGAGTGTGAAGAATTCTCTGAAGACCGGATTCCAGAAAGCGATGTCTGCAATTGTGGATGGTAACGTGACTACATTGATTGCAGCAGCAGTTCTGTGGTTAAAAGGTTCTGGTACAGTAAAAGGATTTGCACAGACTCTGGCGATCGGTATTATTGTATCTATGTTCACTGCATTAGTGATTACAAGAATGATCGTATATGCATTCTATGCTGTTGGACTTCGCAATGAAAAATTGTATTATCGTCCGAAGAAAGAAAGAACGCCAATCAATTTCCTGGGTAAGAAGAAAGTGTTCTTTGTAATTTCTTTGGTACTCATCATTGGTGGATTTGCAGTCATGGGTGTTAATTCATCCAGAGGAAATGGAGCATTTGCATACAGTCTGGAATTCGAAGGTGGTACTTCTACGAATGTAACATTTAACGAAGATTATTCGATTGAAGAGATTGATGAGAAGATTGTTCCAATCGTAGAAGAGGTTACTGGAGATCACAATGTACAGACTCAGAAGGTAGCCGGTACCAATCAGGTTGTGATCAAGACCGTGACTTTGGAATTGGATCAGCGTGAAGCTTTGAATCAGGCAATGGTAGATAATTTCCAGGTTGATGAGTCGAAGATCTCTGCTGAGAATATTAGTTCTACTGTAAGTAATGAGATGCGTCAGGATGCAATCATAGCAGTAATCGTTGCTACGATCTTCATGCTCCTGTATATCTGGTTCAGATTTAAGGATATTCGATTTGCGGCCAGTGCGATCTTTGCATTGCTTCATGACGTTTTGATTGTTCTTGGATTCTATGCAGTGGCAAGAATCTCTGTAGGTAATACATTTATTGCATGTATGCTGACGATCGTAGGTTACTCTATCAATGCAACAATCGTTATATTCGACCGTATTCGTGAGGAACTTCATTATCAGTCCAAGACGACAGAGCTTTCAGAAGTTGTTAATAAGAGTATTACCCAGACACTTACAAGAAGTATTTATACTTCTTTGACAACTTTCGTAATGGTAGCGATTCTGTTTGTTATGGGAGTAAGTTCTATTCGTGAGTTTGCAGCACCGCTTATGGTTGGTATTATCTGTGGAGCATATTCTTCTGTATGTATTACAGGAGCACTCTGGTATGTAATGAGAACGAAGTTGGGCAAAAAACAGACTTCCAAGAATAGCAATAAGAAAAAATAGTATGAGATGATGAAGCAGCCATTGTTATCTGATTTATAGAATCAGAGATGACATGGCTGCTTTTTTCTATAAGAAGTTTTATTTGGAGTGGGATGAAAGATGGAAAGATGGGTACTTTTGAGAAAAGGTGCAGATTTTGAAGCGATTGGAAAAAAATACCATATTAGTCCAAGGCTTGCCTGTCTGATCCGGAACAGAGATATTATAGGTGAAGAAGAAATCCATCAATATCTTAATGGAACGATTACGGATCTGTATGACGGTATGCTGATGAAAGATATGGATAAAGCTTTGGATATCCTGAGAGAAAAGATTGCAGGACAACAGAAGCTTCGCGTCATAGGAGATTATGATATTGATGGAATCAATGCTTCTTATATTCTGTTGGAAGGTCTGGAGCGTCTGGGGGCGGATGTGGATTGCGATATTCCAAATCGAATAACAGACGGGTATGGGCTGAATATTGATCTGATCGAACGTGCGTATGATGATGGGATAGATACCATCGTTACCTGTGATAACGGAATTGCGGCAGCGGATGAAATCGCATATGGGAAGCAGTTGGGAATGACCATTATAGTGACGGATCACCATGAGGTGCCATATTGTGAGGATGATGGAAGGAAAACGTATCGTCTTCCGCTGGCAGATGCGGTCATTGATCCCAAGCAACCGGGCTGTGAATATCCTTTTAAGGGCTTGTGTGGAGCAGCGATTGCTTACAAGCTTGTGGAGGCGCTTTGCGAATCTATGGGAAGAGATGTAGATGATCTGGATGATCTGATTGAAAATGCTGCTATTGCAACAGTAGGTGATGTTATGGATCTGGAAGGAGAAAATCGTATTCTGGTAAAAGAAGGACTGCAAATGTTGGGAAGAACTCGTAACCAGGGACTGCGCTCTTTGATGGAGTGTACTGGTGTTCAAAAAGATCAGATTCGGGCTTATCATATTGGATTTGTTCTGGGGCCATGCCTGAATGCAAGCGGCAGGCTAGATACGGCAAAGCGGGCGTTAAAACTCTTGCGTGCAAAAGATAAAAAAGAAGCGGACATACTGGCAGGAGAATTAAAAGCATTGAATGACAGCCGAAAAGATCTGACGAATGCGGCGGTAAAGCAGGCGATAGAGCTGGTAGAGACAACGGCTGTGGGACAGGATAAAGTTCTAGTCATCTATCTGCCGGGATGCCATGAAAGTATTGCTGGAATTGTGGCTGGACGTATTCGCGAGATTTACTATAAACCAGTGTTTGTATTGACTGATGCGGAAGAAGGAATCAAAGGTTCGGGAAGATCGATCGAAGCTTATTCTATGTATGAGGAGTTAAGTAAATGTCAGAAGCTGCTGACCAGATATGGAGGACATAAACTGGCAGCAGGTCTGTCATTGGAAAAAGAAAATATTGAAAGATTACGGTATATGTTAAATGCTAACTGTACACTTCAAGAAGAGGATCTGGCAGAAAAAGTAGTGATTGACATGGAGATGCCGTTTTCCTGTGTGACAGAAGAGCTAGTCCAGGAACTGTCATTGTTGGAACCATTTGGAAAAGGGAATACAAAACCAGTATTTGCGGCAAAGAGTGTAGAAATTCTAAGTGGGAAAATTCTTGGAAAAAATAAAAATGTACTAAAACTTCAGGTACAAGATTCTGCCGGTACTCAAATAGAAGCTATGTATTTTCAGCATATAGATCAGTTCTTATCAGAACTTGAGGAAAACTATGGTGTTTTTGAAGTTGAGTCGATGTTGGCTGGCAAAAAGAATCATATCATTCTGATGCTTACCTATTATCCTGGAATGAATGAGTATATGGGGAAGAAGACACCTCAGATTGTTATTACGCATTTTCGTTGTCAAAAAACATTGAAAAACCCTAAGAAATAGCAGGAAAACAGCAGATTTATTTGAAAATCGCATAAACTAATGCTATACTTAGGATTGTATTTTAATAGAATGGAGAGATTGTTATGAAACCGATTGAAGAGTACGTAAGAAGTATTCCGGATTTTCCAGAACCGGGAATTATATTTAGAGATGTGACCAGTGTGCTTCAGGATGCTGACGGGCTTCATCTTGCGATAGATCTTATGCAGGAGAAGTTGAAGGATGTAGAGTTTGACGTGATTGTTGGGCCTGAATCCAGAGGATTTATTTTCGGAGTGCCGATTGCATATAATCTGCATAAACCATTTATTCCGATTCGAAAAAAGGGAAAACTTCCATGTGAGACGGTTTCAATCAGATATGACCTGGAATATGGCACGGCGGAACTTGAGATGCATCGCGATGCAATCAAGCCAGGACAGAAAGTAGTCATCATTGATGATTTGATTGCGACAGGCGGTACCAATGAGGCTATGGTAAAGTTGGTGGAAGGTCTTGGCGGAGAAGTTGTCAAAACGGTATTTTTGATGGAATTAAAGGGTCTAAAAGGCCGGGAAAGATTAAAAGGATATGATGTTGAATCTGTAATTGCATATCCAGGAAAATAATACGAACGAAAAATATAAGACAGGAAGGAGGCGTTAATATGTCAAAGACAACAACCTATGAGGCTATCGATGGTCGAATCGCGACAGAATCTGTTATGGAGGATAATGCGAAAGGACTTGAGATTGTTGATGGTCATGCGGTAAAAGCACCAGGCGATTACGAAGATCCGGATCGTTTGTATGACATGTTAATTGCCCGTATCCGTAAGTATCACCCGTCAACAGATGTCTCAATGATTGAGAAGGCTTACCGTCTGGCATCTAAGGCACATGGCAGTCAGCGACGTAAGTCGGGAGAACCTTATATCGTACATCCACTTTGGGTCGCTATTATTCTGGCAGATCTGGAGATGGATAAAGAGACGATTGTATCAGGAATGCTTCATGATGTGGTGGAAGATACGGATGTTAGTGAAGAAGATATCAGAAGAGAATTCGGAGATGAAGTGGCGCTTTTGGTGGATGGTGTCACAAAGTTAGGACGTTTGTCTTATTCTTCTGATAAACTGGATGTACAAGCTGAAAATCTGCGTAAGATGTTCCTTGCTATGGCAAAAGATATTCGTGTCATTATTATTAAACTGGCCGACCGTCTTCATAATATGCGGACATTGCAATTCATGAAGCCTGAAAAGCAGAAAGAGAAAGCCAAAGAGACGATGGATATCTATGCGCCTATTGCCCAGCGTCTTGGTATATCTAAGATAAAGACAGAATTGGATGATCTGGCACTGAAATATTCCCAACCAGAGGTGTTTTTTGATCTCGTAAAGCAGATTAATGCCAGAAAGACAGAACGAGAAGAGTTCGTTCAGCAGATCGTTGATGAAGTATCTGAACATATGAAGAATGCTAATATTAAGGCGGAAGTAAATGGCAGGGTAAAGCATTTCTTCAGCATCTATAAAAAAATGGTGAATCAGGATAAAACGGTGGATCAGATCTATGATCTGTTCGCAGTCCGTATTATTGTTGAGTCTGTAAAGGATTGTTATGCAGCCCTGGGTGTGATCCATGAGATGTATACGCCGATTCCAGGACGCTTTAAAGACTATATTGCGATGCCGAAGCCGAATATGTATCAGTCTTTGCATACAACATTAATGAGTTCGGTCGGTCAGCCTTTTGAGATTCAGATTCGTACGGAAGAAATGCATAAGACCGCTGAATATGGTATTGCGGCCCACTGGAAATATAAGGAATCTAATGATGGTAAGAAGAGTGTTGAGGCGCAGGAAGAAGAAAAACTAAGCTGGCTGAGACAGATTCTGGAATGGCAGCGCGATATGTCGGATAATCGGGAATTCATGAATCTGATCAAAGGTGACCTGGATCTGTTTGCAGAAGATGTCTATTGTTTCACTCCACAGGGAGATGTGAAGAACTTGCCGAATGGTTCTACACCGATTGATTTCGCATACGCGATTCATAGTGCTGTCGGCAATAAGATGGTTGGCGCCAGAGTGAACGGTAAGCTTGTAAATATTGATTACAAGATACAGAACGGAGACAGAATAGAGATACTGACTTCTCAGAATTCTAAAGGACCAAGCCGTGACTGGCTGAATGTTGTTAAGAGTACACAAGCGAAAAATAAAATTAATCAGTGGTTTAAAAAGGAATTCAAAGAAAGTAATATTATAAAGGGAAAAGAAATGATTGCGGCCTACTGTAAGGCGAAAACGATCAATCCAAGCAATATTCTCAATCCAAGATATCAAGAGATTGTGCAGAAAAAATATGGTTTTAAGGATTGGGACTCTGTTTTGGCAGCAATTGGTCATGGGGGGTTAAAAGAAGGTCAGGTCGTTAATCGACTGGTAGAAGAATACAGTAAAGAGCATAAGCAAGAGCTCACGGATGAGGTTGTTATGGAAAAAGTTGCTGAGGCAGCAAAAAATAAGGTCCATATAGCCAAGTCTAAGAGCGGAATTGTCGTCAAAGGAATTGATGATGTGGCTGTGCGTTTCTCCAGATGCTGTAATCCGGTGCCGGGAGATGAAATCGTAGGATTTGTCACACGAGGAAGAGGACTTTCCATTCATCGAACAGATTGTGTCAATATGATTCATCTGACAGAAGCAGAGCGTGCCAGATTGATTGATGCAGAATGGGAAAGTGATGTAGCAGAGAAAGATGGAGGACAGTATCTGGCAGATATCAAGATGTATGCCCGTGACAGACAAGGACTGTTGATGGAGATGTCCAAAATCTTTACAGAGAATAACGTAGATGTGAAGTCCTTGAATGTACGGACCAGTAAGCAGGGAACTGCAACGATTGAAACCGGCTTTATCGTGCACAGCAGAGAAGAATTGGAAAGAGTCGTGAAGAAACTCCGTCAGATAGAAGGAATTATTGATATTGAAAGGGCGACAGGTTAATCATAAGATGAAAGTTGAGAGATTTGTTACAGGAATTATTAGCACTAATTGTTATTTGGCAATCAATGAAGAGACACGACAGGCAGTTGTAATTGATCCGGCTGCCAGTCCGTCCTATCTGATGAAACATATCAGATCAGAAGGGCTTAAAATTGAAGCGATTCTTTTGACTCATGGACATTTTGACCATATGATGGGAATTGATGGATTCCTGGCCGAATATGATGTTCCAGTGTATGTTCATGAAGACGATGAGGATGTGATGAATCAGCCAGAGTTGAATCTGTCATCCACCTATACATCCGGTTACACATTTTCTGGAGCACATTATATGAAAGATAATCAGGTGCTTACGTATGCGGGATATGATTTTCAGGTAATTCATACTCCGGGGCATACCAGAGGTGGATGCTGTTATTATGTGGAATCAGAAGGCGTATTGTTCAGTGGAGATACGTTGTTCCAGAATTCAGTGGGACGTACAGATTTTCAGAATAGCAGTACTTCGGATCTGATTCGATCTATTCGCGAAAAGTTGATGCTCCTTCCAGATGATACACATGTATATCCGGGACATATGGGAGAGACAACGATTGGTCATGAAAGAAAATATAATCCATATATATAGATTGGAGTATTGGAATGATTCAGATTATATGTAGAAGTGAAGCGTATATTTATAATGTGTATCATATGATAAAGGCTTTTTATCCGTCTGAAGATGTTGTCAGTCAGGTGGAGGAAAAAGCCTCTAATTATGTAACGGTATTGCTTCAGGATGGTAGTATGATTGTTGTGGATGCAGATTATATATCAGAAGAACTATCGGAAAAAGAAGTGAAATATCGGATCGATACCTTTATTTATCAAAAATTGGCAGATGTAACGGGACATACACTTGCATGGGGAATTCTGACTGGAGTGCGCCCTACGAAGATAGCAATGAATAAACTGGAAGAAGGCTGGAATCAAGAGACTTTTGTACCATGGTTCATGGATGATTGTAAAGTAAGCCGCCAGAAGGCAGAATTGTCTTGGAAGATTGCAGAGAGGGAGAGAGAACTGTTGCAAAGACTGGACTATCAAGATGGATATAGCCTTTATGTAGGGATTCCATTTTGTCCGTCTGTCTGTACCTATTGTTCTTTCAGTTCTGGTGCATTGGCAGAGTGGGAACACCGGGTAGAAGATTATCTGCAGGCACTGTGCAAAGAGCTTCGTTTTATTGGAAAAAGATCGGCAGGCAAAAAGCTGAATAGTATTTACATAGGTGGTGGAACGCCAACAACGCTGAGTGCTTCACAGATGGATCGTTTACTTGATTGTATCGATGAATATTTTTCCAGAGAATATCTGCTGGAATATACGGTAGAAGCCGGAAGACCGGATAGTATTACTCGCGAAAAATTAGAAGTGATCAAAAAACATGGAATTACCCGTATCTCAATTAATCCGCAGAGTATGCAGCAAAAGACGCTGGAAGCGATCGGCAGAAAGCACAGTGTAGAAGAGATTATAGAAGCATATCACCTGGCAAGGGAAATTGGCTTCGACAATATTAATATGGACATTATTGCCGGACTGCCGGGAGAAGATATGGGAGATATGCAAGATACTCTGAGGCAGATTGAACGCCTTGCCCCAGACAGCCTGACCGTCCATTCACTTGCAATCAAACGTGCAGCCAAGATGGAATTAAAAGATCTGGAACAGGATACACAGAAGATATCCCGGACACTTTCTGGTATGATCTTAGAAGCTTCGGAGGCAGCAAAACGAATGGATCTGGTGCCATATTATCTGTACCGGCAGAAGAATATTGCAGGAAATTTCGAAAATGTTGGTTATGCAAAGGTTGACAAAGCCGGAATATACAATATACTTATTATGGAGGAAAAACAATCCATAATTGCTGCAGGTGCAGGTGCATCGACGAAGATTGTATTACCGGAGGCGATCTTGGTCCCGGGCAGCAAAAAGAAGAAGATGACCCGACTGATAAGGGTAGAGAATGTGAAAGCGATCGATGCTTACATTGAACGTATCGACGAGATGATAGAGCGAAAAGGAGAATGGTTATGGCATTAAAGAAGAAACCGGTCACCGGGATGAAGGACATGCTTCCCAAGGAGATGGAGATCCGTGATTATGTGATTCAGCTGATCAAGGATACTTATAAGACCTATGGGTTTACCTCTATGGAGACTCCATGCGTGGAGCATATTGAAAACCTGTGCAGTAAGCAGGGCGGAGATAATGAGAAGTTGATTTTTAAGATTCTGAAGCGCGGCGAGAAGCTGAAGATCGATGAGGCTAAAGAGGAGAATGATCTGGTAGATGGCGGACTGCGTTATGACCTGACGGTGCCTCTTGCAAGATATTATGCCAACCATTCGAACGAGCTGCCGGCTCCATTCAAAGCCTTACAGATTGGTAACGTATGGAGAGCAGACCGTCCGCAAAAGGGACGTTTTCGTCAGTTCATGCAATGTGATATAGATATTTTGGGAGAGCCGGGAAATCTTGCAGAAATAGAGCTGATTCTGGCGACAACAGCGATGCTTGGCAAATTGAACTTTCATAATTTTACGGTATGTATCAATGACCGAAATATCTTAAAAGCAATGGCTGCATACAGTGGATTTAAAGAAGAAGATTACGATGAGGTTTTCATTATTCTGGATAAGATGGATAAGATTGGTGCAGAAGGAGTAGCTGCAGAGCTTCAAGAGATGGGATATACGAAGGAAAATGTAGAGACCTATCTTCAGCTTTTTGATGAAGTAGCTCCAAATGTGGAAGGAATCCGTTATCTGAAGGAGAAGTTAGGGGATGATCTTTCTGATCAGACAGCAGACGGCATGGAAATGATCATCTCAAGTGTAGAAGCTGCAAAAGAATGTGAATTTAACATTAAGTTCGATCCGACCCTGGTAAGAGGTCAATCCTATTATACCGGTACTATTTTTGAAGTAACGATGGACGACTTCGGAGGTTCTGTTGCAGGCGGAGGACGGTATGATAAAATGATCGGTAAATTCACCGGTCAGGATACACCGGCCTGTGGTTTCTCGATTGGATTTGAGAGAATCGTTATGCTGCTTCTGGAAAATGGATATGAAGTTCCGAAAAAAGGAAGTAAGAAGGCTTATCTTCTGGAGAAAAATATGCCAAAAGAAGGCTTGTTAAAGGTATTATCACTTGCAAAAGCAGACAGAGAAGCAGGCAGACAGGTGCTGATCGTGAACATGAAGAAGAATAAGAAATTCCAGAAAGAACAGCTGACGGCAGACGGTTATGAAGAGATCATCGACTGTTATGCTGATTCCGTGGAAAATATATAAATATATCCTGAAGGATGAAAAAGGAGATAAAGACTATGGCAGAGTCAATGCAAGGGTTAAAGAGAACCCATAGATGTGGAGAATTATCCAGCGCCAATATTGGTGAGACAGTCACTATTATGGGATGGGTACAGAAGAACCGTAACAAAGGCGGGCTGGTATTTGTAGATGTAAGAGACCGTTCTGGAATTATTCAGGTGGTATTCGAAGAAGGAAAGGCAGAAGCTGCGCTGATCGAAAAAGCAGCAAAGCTTCGTGCTGAGTTCGTTGTAGCTGTTGTTGGTAAAGTAGAAAAACGTTCTGGTGCAGTAAATGAGAACCTGGCAACCGGAGAGATTGAGATCATTCCGGAAGAGCTTCGGATTCTTTCGGAGTCTGAGACGCCGCCGTTCCCAATTGAAGAGAATTCCAAGACAAAAGAAGAAGTACGTCTGAAATACAGATATCTGGATTTGAGAAGGCCGGATCTTCAGCGCAACTTAATGATGAGAAGTAAAGTTGCAACACTGACTCGTCAGTTCCTGGCAGATGAAGGCTTCTTAGAGATCGAGACCCCGGTACTGATCGGAAGTACTCCGGAAGGAGCCAGAGATTATCTGGTGCCAAGCCGTGTACATCAGGGACATTTTTATGCGCTGCCACAGTCACCGCAGCTTTTTAAGCAGCTGCTGATGTGTTCTGGATATGACCGTTACTTCCAGCTGGCAAAGTGTTTCCGCGATGAGGACTTACGTGCAGACCGCCAGCCGGAATTTACGCAGATTGATATGGAGCTGTCTTTTGTGGATGTGGATGATGTTATCGATGTCAATGAAAGGCTGCTTGCAAAGTTGTTCAAAGAAGTACTTGGGATAGAAGTATCTCTTCCGATTCCACGAATGACCTGGCAGGAAGCGATGGATCGCTATGGTTCTGATAAGCCGGATGTCCGCTTTGGCATGGAACTTACCAACGTTACAGAGGTAGTAAAGGACTGTGAATTCGTTGTATTCAAAGGTGCTATTGAAAATGGCGGAACAGTTCGTGGTATTAACGCTAAAGGACAAGGCGAGATGCCGCGTAAGAAGATTGATAAACTGGTATCCTTTGCGAAGGATTATGGCGCAAAAGGACTTGCTTATATTGCAATTCAGTCAGATGGAACAGTCAAATCATCTTTTGCCAAATTCATGAAAGAAGAAGAGATGACAGCTCTGATCGATGCTATGGACGGAGAAAATGGAGATTTGTTACTCTTTGCGGCAGATAAAAATAAAGTCGTATGGGATGTTCTTGGTGCGCTTCGTCTGGAGCTTGCACGTCAGATGGATCTGTTAGACAAGAATGAGTACAAATTCCTGTGGATCACAGAGTTCCCATTGTTAGAGTGGAACGAAGAGCAGAATCGCTATACGGCAATGCACCATCCATTTACAATGCCGATGGAAGAAGACCTTCCATACATTGACACTGATCCGGGACGTGTACGTGCAAAAGCTTATGATATTACCCTGAATGGAAATGAGATCGGCGGTGGAAGTGTTAGAATCTTCAATCCTGAGGTTCAGAGCAAGATGTTCGAAGTGCTTGGATTTACACCGGAGCAGGCTCAGGAGCAGTTTGGCTTCCTGTTAACTGCGTTCAAATACGGTGTTCCGCCACATGCAGGGCTGGCTTATGGTCTTGACAGACTGGTCATGCTGATGGCTAAGCAGGACAGCATCCGTGATGTCATTGCATTCCCGAAGGTAAAGGACGCATCTGATCTGATGACAGAGGCCCCGACAACAGTTGCACAGGAGCAGTTGGATGAACTGGGCCTTCAGATTGTGGAAACAGAATAGAAATGTTATATTTTCAAATAAAGATGGGAGGATCACAACCTCCCATCTTAATCTCTAAAAAGAGTTTATACCTTTTTCAAATAACAAAAAACTTGAAATTCGTTAGAATTTCAAGTTTTTTTAGAGCGACAGACGGGGTTCGAACCCGCGACCCCGACCTTGGCAAGGTCGTACTCTACCAACTGAGCCACTGTCGCATTTTTTATGTTTTGTGTTCCTCAGAACAATAAATAATATACTACAAGAATGTTTATCTGTCAACACCTTTTTTCAAAAATATTGAAAAAATTTCGAAAATCTAAAATTTGAAAAAATAATATATATTGTGGTATACTAGTGCAGTATGAAAGTGAAAACAGATAAAGGAAGTGGAGAGATGAACGAACAGCAGACAATTAAAATAGGCTTACTGGGACTCGGTACAGTTGGCAGCGGAGTTTATAAGATTATAGAGCGCCAGAAAGAAGAGATGGTCAAGAAAACAGGTGCCCGTCTGGAAATAGCAGGTATTTTGGTTCATAATCTGAATAAAGTAAGAGACGGTGTGGATACATTTCTTTTGACGGATCGATGGGAAGATATCATTAATAATGATGAGATTTCCATTGTCATTGAGGTGATGGGTGGAATTGAACCTGCGAAGACGATGATTCTGGAGGCATTAAATTCCGGAAAGAATGTGGTGACGGCGAACAAAGATCTGGTCGCAGAGTATGGAAGAGAACTTCTGGATGCGGCAGAGAATAATGGCGTGGATTTCCTTTTTGAAGCAGCGGTGGCCGGAGGTATCCCGATCATTCGTCCATTGAAGCAGTGTCTGGCTGCAAATGAAATGGATGAAGTGATCGGAATTGTCAATGGAACGACCAATTATATCCTGACAAAGATGTTTGAAGAAGGAATGGATTTTGATGAAGCACTGGCAAAAGCGACGGAACTTGGTTATGCAGAGGCAGATCCGACTGCAGATATCGAGGGACTGGATGCAGGAAGAAAAGTTGCGATTATGGCTTCCATCGCGTTCCATTCCAGAGTGACATTTTCCGATGTATATACGGAAGGCATTACGAAGATCTCTGCAAGGGATATCAATTATGCAAAGGAATTTGGCAATGTGATCAAGTTACTGGGGGTTGCACATAATACAGAAGATGGTATTGAGGTATCTGTACATCCGATGATGATTCCTCAGGAGCATCCTCTTGCATCAGTAAGAGATTCCTTCAATGCAGTATTCGTACATGGAGATGCAGTGGATGATGTCATGTTCTACGGACGTGGTGCCGGAGAATTTCCAACGGCCAGTGCCATTATGGGAGATGTCATTGATGTGGTGAGAGATATTCAGTATCACTGCACCGGAAGAATCAGCTGTACTTGTTACCGTGAGACGAAGGTGAAGGAATTTCGTGAGGTAAAGAATAAGTTTTTCCTGCGCATGCAGGTGGATAATAAACCGGGGGTTCTGGCAGCAATCGCCAGTGTATTTGGCGTGCATCAGGTCAGTATCTCGAAAGTAATCCAGAAAATCATTACGGACGGGGTCGCTGAACTGGTTATCGTGACAGAAGCAGTAAAGGAATATCATATGGAGGATGCTCTGGAGCATCTCAAAGATATGGAGACTACTCGTGAAATCAGCAGCGTGATCAGGGAATACTAGGAATTATGAATGAAAGAAGAAATATAATGAATCCGCTGGCAACAGAGCGTATTGAGAAATTAATTGCAAAATTTGCAATCCCCGCCATCATCAGTATGCTGGTGAGTTCCCTATATAATATCGTGGACCAGATCTTTATCGGACAGGGAGTTGGAATGCTGGGAAATGCGGCCACTAATATTGCATTTCCGATTTCTATTATCTGTACGGCAACGGCTCTTTTGTTGGGGATCGGAAGCGCATCTAATTTTAATCTAAAGTCAGGAGCCGGTGAATCAGAAGAAGCAAGCAAGATTGTCGGGACTGGCCTTGCAATGCTGGTTATCTGCGGTGTGATCATTGCTGTGGTTGTATTATTTTTTTTGGATCCTCTTCTACAGTTATTCGGAGTGACACCGGATGTATTGCCATATGCACAGGATTATACAGGAATTACAGCGTTTGGAATCCCGTTTCTGATTCTGACAACAGGTGGCAATCATCTGATCCGGGCAGACAGAAGTCCGACTTATTCCATGGCATGCATGTTGACTGGGGCAATTATCAATACGATATTGGATCCTCTGTTTATCTTTGGATTTCACTGGGGAATTAAAGGAGCAGCCTGGGCCACTATTATTGGGCAGATTATATCAGGGATTCTGGTAATCGTGTATTTCCTACGGTTTCGAAAATTAGAACTGAGTTGGTCAATGCTCCGTCCAAAAGGGAAGTACCTGAGAGCCATTGTCTCCCTGGGAATGGCGTCCTGCATTAACCAGATTGCTATGGCGATTGTTCAGATCGTGATGAATAATACTTTGCGGCATTATGGCGCAGAGTCTATGTATGGAACCGATATTCCGCTTGCCTGTGTAGGAGTTATTTCAAAGGTAAATATGGTCTTTATGGCCATCTGTATTGGAATCTCTCAGGGATGTCAGCCAATCTGGGGATTTAATTATGGAGCAGGACAGTATGACCGGGTAAAACAGACTTACAAGAAAGCATTTCAGATATCTTTGACAATAGGCATCATTTTCTTTTTATGCTTTCAGCTCTTTCCGCGGCAGCTGGTCAGCATATTTGGTACCGGAAGTGAAGAATACTTCCGGTTTGCAGAAAGATATTTTCGCATCTTTATGCTCATGACATTTATCAATGGAATTCAGCCGATGTCTTCCGGATTCTTTACGTCCATCGGGAAGGCGAAACTGGGGATTGTAGTATCACTGACGAGGCAGATTATCTTCCTACTTCCGTTGATTTTAATCTTCCCACTCTTTATGGGAATTGATGGAGTAATGTATGCGGGGCCGATTGCAGATGGAGCTGCAGCTGTCGTTGCAATCGGATATTCTGTCCGCGAATTGAAAAAATTTCGTGAAGATGGAATATAAAAAATTATAATGTATTCATTGAAAAAATAAATAATCAACCATCAGAGTAACTTGTTGAAAAGCCTGAGTTTATGGGGATTGTTCCTGATATGTGAAAAATGCAACAAAATTGTGAATATAATAACCGGATTGTTGTAAATTACACACAAAAAATCGCGTTGACAAAGAAAAAATCGACGGATATAATAAGGAAAAATAAAAAACAAGAAGTTGGCTGATGGATTCGAGAGAGATTCTGGTTCTTGTTATCAGAACGCCGAAGGGGCAAGAGGAAAATTGAAACTCTCAGGCAAAAGGAATCGAATCCGGACAATACTCTGAAGGACAAACGACAGGGGACTGTGCGATCCAGATGGATCATGCAGTCCTTTTTCTCTTGTTTGACAGAAGAAAGCTGTTAAAGAAGGAGGAGCAAAAATGGAATTGAAAACCCCATTATATGATGCACATGTGAAAGCCGGAGGAAAGATCGTACCATTTGGCGGATATTTACTGCCGGTACAGTATGGAACCGGAGTGATCAAAGAACATATGGCTGTCCGCACACAAGCCGGATTATTTGATGTATCTCACATGGGTGAAGTGCTGTGTGAAGGAAAAGATGCACTCCAGAATCTTCAGATGATTCTGACGAACAATTTTGACAATATGGTAGACGGTCAGGCAAGATATAGCCCGATGTGCAATGAGAATGGCGGTACAGTGGATGATCTGATTGTATATAAGAAATCAGATGACCATTACTTTATCGTAGTAAATGCAGCAAATAAAGATAAGGATTATCAGTGGATGTTGGATCACCAGTTTGGAGAAGTGATATTTACTGATGTGTCAGAGCAGTATGTACAGCTGGCATTGCAGGGACCAAAAGCAATGGAGATCTTAAAAAAGCTTACGGCGGAAGAGAATATTCCAAAGAAGTATTATCATGCTGTGTTTGATACAGAAGTTGCCGGAATTCCTTGTATTATTTCTAAGACTGGATACACAGGAGAAGATGGAGTAGAGCTTTATCTTGACAGCAGCAATGCTGAGAAAATGTGGGATGCTCTTCTGGAAGCCGGAAAAGAAGACGGTTTGATTCCATGTGGACTGGGAGCAAGAGATACCCTTCGCATGGAAGCAGCAATGCCTCTCTATGGTCATGAGATGGACGATACAGTATCTCCATTAGAGACAGGACTGGGTTTTGCAGTAAAGATGAAGAAAGATGACTTTATCGGCAAAGCGGCATTAGAAGAGAAGGAAGCACCTCAGAGAACACGTATCGGCCTGAAAGTAACCGGACGTGGAATTATCAGAGAGCATCAGGAAGTATTTAAAGATGGAGAAAAGATTGGTCTTACTACTTCCGGAACGCACTGTCCATATCTTGGATATCCAATCGCAATGGCACTGGTTGCAGAAGGCAGTGCAGAATTGGGTGATAAGGTAGAGGTCGAAGTAAGAGGCCGAAAAGTAGAAGCAGAAGTGGTGGCACTTCCATTCTATAAAAGAAGTAAATAATAAATAAAAAGCCAATATAAAAAAAGGAGATAAAACGATGGAATTAAGAGAAGAATTATTGTATTCAAAGTCACACGAATGGGTAAAGGAAGAAGGAGATGTTGCTGTGATTGGTCTTACAGACTATGCACAGTCTGAACTTGGAGACCTGGTATTTGTCAATCTTCCGGAAGAGGGAGACGAGATCTCTGTAGGCGAAGCATTTTCAGATGTTGAATCTGTTAAAGCAGTATCTGATGTGTATGCACCGGTTTCCGGAACTGTATGTGAGATTAACGAAGAACTCATGGATGCTCCAGAAAAGATTAATGAGGCACCATATGAAGCATGGTTTGTAAAAGTGAAAGATATTACAGAAAAGGAAGAACTCTTATCTGCAGAAGAATATAAGGCATTTGTAGAGAGTGAACAGGCATAATAGAACAGATTAAGGAAAGGCGGTGACGCTTTATGGGAAATTATATTCCGGGTACAAAGCAGGAACAGAAAGAGATGCTTGCGGAGATTGGCTTTGGATCTATGGAAGAATTGTTTGGGCATATTCCAGATGAAGTAAAAGTAAAAGGTGGACTTAAGATTCCGGAAGGAATGTCTGAACTGGAAGTCCGTAAAAAAGTAACGCAGATGGCAGAGAAAAATAAAGTATTTCCTGTGATTTTCCGTGGCGCAGGAGCATACAGACATTTTATACCATCGGTTGTAAAAAGTGTGATATCAAAAGAAAATCTGTTGACGGCATATACGCCATATCAGGCAGAGATCAGTCAGGGAATCCTGCAGTCTATTTTTGAATATCAGACGATGATCTGTGAACTTACAGGAATGGATACTTCGAACGCATCTGTCTATGACGGCGCAACTGCAGCGGCAGAAGGAATTGCAATGTGTCGGGAAAGAAAGAGAAAGAAAGCACTTATTTCTGAGACTACAGATCCGAAGGTATTAGAAACAGTGAAGACCTATTGCTTTGGAAATGGTATGGATCTGGTTATGATCCCTTCGAAGGATGGTCTTACAGATGTAGATGCACTTCGTGAACTGATCGATGACACTACGGCCTGTGTATATATTCAGCATCCAAACTACTATGGAAGTCTGGAAGACGCACAGGCTATCGGTGAGATTGTACATGAAGCAGGAGCAAAATATATCATGGGTGTGAATCCAATCTCTCTTGGAATCATCAAGACACCAAAAGAATATGGAGCAGATGTGGCAGTCGGAGAGGGACAGCCTCTGGGTCTTCCACTTGCATTTGGCGGCCCGTATGTTGGATTTATGGCATGTGTATCAGCCATGACAAGAAAGCTTCCGGGAAGAATCGTAGGACAGACAACGGATCATAATGGAAAAGTTGGATATGTACTGACTCTACAGGCAAGAGAACAGCATATCCGCAGAGAAAAAGCATCCAGCAATATCTGTTCTAATCAGGCGCTGTGTGCGCTGGCGGTTGGAGTATATCTGGCGTCTGTAGGCGGCGAAGGATTGAAAAATGTTGCAACACAATGTACTTCAAAGGCTCATTACATGGCAAAAGAATTGGAGAAAGCCGGTTATCAGATTGAGAACAAAGGCGAATATTTCCATGAGTTTGTGACTGTATCAGATGTTCCTTCTGAAAAGGTATTGAATGCACTGGAACAAGAAGGAATCCTCGGAGGATATCCATTGGATGAACATAGAATTTTGTGGTGCTGCACCGAGATGAACAGTAAAGAAGACATTGACAGAGCAGTTGCCATCATAAAGGAGGTGTAATGGATGTTAATATTTGAGAAAGGAAAAGAAGGAAGAGGACTGAGTCTGTTTCCAGAGTGTGATGTAGACGTAGTCTTGCCGGAGGAAAAAGACCAGAGAGAACTTGCATTACATTTGCCGGAACTTTCTGAAAATGAGATTAGCAGACACTACACGGAGCTTGCCAAGAAATGTCATGGAGTGAATGATGGATTCTATCCACTTGGTTCCTGTACCATGAAATATAATCCGAAGATCAACGAGGATATGGCTGCATTGCCAGGATTTACAGAGATTCATCCGCTTCAGCCGGCACATACGGTACAGGGATGTATGGAAGTTATGAAGACACTGGAGTCATATCTGTGTGAGATTACGGGCATGAGTCAGATGACATTACAACCGGCAGCAGGAGCCCACGGTGAGTTTACCGGGCTTCTCCTTATTAAAGCATATCATCAAAGCAGAGGAGATCAGAAACGAACCAAGATCATCGTTCCGGATTCTGCTCATGGTACTAATCCGGCAAGTGCAGTGATGGCAGGGTTCTCCGTTGTCAGTATTCCATCAGGACCGGATGGATGCGTGGATCTTGAAAAACTGCGCGAGGCAGCCGGAGATGATGTGGCAGGTCTGATGCTTACCAATCCAAATACGGTTGGACTGTTTGATAAAAATATTCTTGAGATTACGAAGATCATTCATGAATGCGGCGGTCAGTGCTACTATGACGGTGCGAACTTAAATGCCGTTATGGGAACGGTACGGCCAGGTGATATGGGATTTGATGTGATCCATCTGAATCTTCATAAAACATTCTCAACGCCTCATGGAGGAGGCGGCCCGGGAAGTGGACCGGTCGGCTGTAAAGAACATCTGGCACAGTTCCTTCCGTCTGTACTTGTGAAAGGTACAGAAAAGCTGCAGTTTGAGAAAGCAGAGCACAGTATCGGTGAGATGAAGAGCTTCTATGGTAACTTCCTTGTAGCAGTCAGAGCGCTTACTTATGTCATGACGCTTGGAAGAGAAGGAATCCCACAAGCCAGCCAGAATGCTGTCCTGAATGCAAATTATATGATGAATAAGTTAAAGGACATCTATACGATGGCATATGACGAAGTATGTATGCATGAGTTTGTTATGAGCCTTTCTGATCTTAAGAAAGCAACAGGAGTATCTGCAATGGATATTGCCAAGGGACTTCTTGATAATGGCATTCATCCGCCGACAATGTACTTCCCATTAATCGTAGATGAGGCTTTGATGGTGGAACCGACAGAGACAGAATCCAAAGAAACACTGGATGAAGCAATCCGTGTATTCAGAGGATTATATGAGCTTGCCAAAGAAGACGCGCAGCAGCTTCATCAGGCACCTGTCTCAACGCCGGTGACAAGACTGGATGAAGTAGGTGCGGCAAGGCATCCAGTACTCCGGTATGATTTTTCAAAATAGAATGACATTCTGAATGAGGTATCAAAATGATAGATAAAATAACTTACATTGAAACAGCTAATACATACCCCTATCAGAATCTTGCGGTGGAGGAGTATCTGCTCCTCCATTGTGATAAAGAGGAATGTATTTTGTATCTCTGGCAGAACAGAAATACGGTTGTAATCGGACGAAATCAGAACGCATGGAAAGAGTGTCTGGTAAGTAAACTGGAAGAAGAAAACGGATATCCGGTACGCCGGCTTTCCGGCGGCGGTGCTGTCTACCATGATCTTGGAAACCTGAACTTCACTTTCCTTGTCAGAAAAGAAAACTATAATGTAGATAAACAGCTTAATGTTATTCTTGAAGCAGTAAAAAAGCTTGGAATCCATGCAGAAAAATCAGGACGTAATGATATTCTGATCGATGGGCATAAGTTTTCAGGAAATGCTTTTTATGAGCAAGGAGACTGCTGCTATCATCATGGAACACTGATGGTTCATGTTAATCTGGGAGAGTTGTCCAGATATCTGACGGTGTCAAAAGATAAGCTTCAGTCAAAAGGTGTGGATTCTGTCCGTGCAAGAGTCGCAAATCTGACAGAGTATGCACCGGATGCAACGGTGGAACTGTTAAAACAGAAACTCTTGGAAGCATTTGAGGAAGTCTATGGGTTAAAGGCTAAGATTCTGAAAGTTGAGGATCTTGATGCACAGGAAATCGAAAAAAGGACAGAAAGATTTGCTTCCTGGGACTGGATTTTTGGAAAGAAACTGGATTTCCAGTATGAATTGTCCAATCGTTTTCCGTGGGGACAGGTAACATTACAGATGAAAGTAAAAAATGGAATCGTAGAAGACCTGAATGTATATTCTGATTCCATGAAGCCGGATCTGATCGCTGATCTAAGCTGCTATTTGAGAGGAATTCGTTACGAAAAGAATGCTATTTGCGAGGAGCTAAAGCAATATAGTTCTGAGGATGAAGATGAAGAACAGATGATGAAAGACATTGCAGACTGGATTCTGTCTATCGATTTGTAAAGGAGAAGGAAGCTATGGGAGAGAAATTTGATGTTATTGTAATCGGTGCAGGACCGGGCGGCTATGTAGCTGCGATCAAAGCCGCAAAATCAGGGCTTCGCACAGCAATTGTGGAGAATAGAAGAGTGGGAGGAACATGCCTGAACAGAGGTTGTATTCCTGCAAAAGCGATGATCCATGCTTCTTCTGTTTACAAGGAAATGCAGGAAGGAGACAGGTTTGGAGTTGCGGCGTCGGATGTATCTTATGATTATGGCAAGATTGTGGCTTATAAGGAAGAGACAACGGATAAATTATGTCAGGGAATCGAACAGCTTTTGAAGGCGAACGCTGTGACACTCCTCTCTGGAAAGGGAACACTGGAAAAAGGAAAAGTAGTTAGAGTGGCAGGAGAAGAAGGAGAAGAGAGCTATGAAGCTGAAAATGTAATCCTGGCCGCTGGCTCTAAGCCGTTGGTCCTTCCAATCCCAGGACTTGATCTTCCGGGAGTATTGACCAGTGATGAGTTATTCCAATTAAGAGAGAGACCGGAAAGTCTTGTGATCATCGGCGGCGGAGTTATCAGCGTGGAATTTGCCAGTGTATATGCGAATCTTGGCTGTAAGGTTACCATTGTGGAAGCTATGCCAAGATTAATTCCTAATATGGATAAAGAGGTATCTCAGAATCTGAAGATGATTCTGAAGAAACGAGGAATTGATATTCATACATCAGCAGCGGTACAGCGTGTAGAACAGGAAGATGATGGACAATATACCTGTGTGTTCACAGAGAAAGAAAAGGAAGTAAGAGTTTCTGCACAATATGTGTTGTGTGCAGTTGGAAGATGCCCGAATACGGACGGTCTGTTCGGGGATAACGTAGAACTTGATATGGAACGCGGACGTGTAGTCGTAGACGATGAATTCCGTACCAGTATGGAAGGCGTCTATGCGATCGGAGATCTTGTAAAGGGTATGCAGCTGGCCCATCTGGCAAGTGCACAGGGTGTATATGTCGCAGAACGGATTGCCGGGAAAGAGCCATCCATTGATGTTCATACGGTTCCGGGCTGTGTATATACAGATCCGGAGATTGCATCTGTCGGCGTGACAGAAGATGAAGCCAAAGAGCAGGGCATTGCTGTAAAGACTGGAAAATTCATTATGAGTGCCAATGGAAAATCTCTGATTACCAAGGAAGAACGAGGATTTGTGAAGGTCATTGTAGAAGCAGATACAGATGTGGTGATCGGAGCGCAGATGATGTGTGCAAGAGCAACGGATATGATCGGTGAACTGGTAACTGCAGTCGTGAATCGTCTGACAGCGCAGCAGCTATTAAAAGGAATGCGTGCACATCCTACTTATAATGAGGGCGTAGCAGAGGCATTGGAGGATGCTGTCGGGGAAGCAATACATGTAATGCCGAAAAAGAAAAGATAAAATGTATAATTAAAAAGAAAGGTTGGTATGTAATATGGGTTTTAAAAGTGACATTGAGATCGCTCAGGAAGCGGAAATGAAAGTGATTAACAAAGTTGCCGATTCTCTTGGAATTCCAGATAAATATGTAGAAAATTATGGAAAATACAAAGCAAAGATCGATTATCGTTATTATAAAGATGAATTAGAGAGCCGCCCGGATTCTAAAGTGATTCTGGTAACGGCGATTAACCCGACACCGGCCGGAGAAGGCAAGACTACTACAACCATCGGTCTGGCAGATGCCATGAACCGTCTGGGTAAGAAGACAATGGTAGCACTTCGTGAACCATCCCTTGGACCTGTATTCGGAGTAAAAGGCGGAGCAGCAGGCGGCGGCTATGCACAGGTTGTTCCAATGGAAGATATTAACCTGCATTTTACCGGAGATCTTCATGCCATTGGTGCAGCAAACAATCTGATCGCTGCTATGTTGGATAATCATATCCATCAGGGAAATGCACTGGATATTGATACGAACAAAGTGACCTGGAGACGTTGTGTGGATATGAATGACCGTCAGCTTCGAAGTATCGTAGATGGATTGGGTGGAAAGGCAGATGGAGTGACACGTCAGGATGGATTTGACATTACAGTTGCTTCAGAGATTATGGCTGTATTCTGTCTGGCAAATGATATTTTGGATCTGAAAGAACGTGTATCTAAGATTATTGTAGCATATTCCAGAACCGGAAAACCGGTAACGGCCGGAGATCTTCACGCAGAAGGCGCTGTAGCAGCACTGTTAAAAGATGCGTTGAAACCGAATCTGGTACAGACACTGGAAGGAACTCCTGCTTTTATTCACGGCGGCCCATTTGCAAATATTGCACATGGATGTAACAGTGTGATCGCAACAAAGATGGGGATGAAACTTGCAGATTATATGATCACTGAGGCAGGATTCGGCGCAGATCTTGGTGCAGAAAAATTCATTGATATCAAATGCCGGATGTCAGGAATCCGCCCAAATGCTGTGGTTCTGGTTGCAACGATCAAAGCTCTCAAGTACAATGGCGGTGTTCCAAAGACCGAGCTTCAGGCTGAGAATCTGGAAGCATTGGAAAAAGGAATTCCAAACTTACTGAAGCACATTGAAAATATTACAAAGGTATATCATCTTCCTGTTGTCGTTGCAATCAACGCATTCCCGACAGATACAAAGGCTGAATTGGAACTGGTTCGTGAAAAATGTAAAGAACTAGGTGTTAATGTTGCATTGTCAGAAGTGTGGGCACATGGCGGAGAAGGAGGAGAAGAGCTTGCAAAAGAAGTGCTTCGTCTCTGTGAAGGTGAGAGCACCATGGAATATGTATATAATGTAGATGCTTCTATTAAAGAAAAAATTGAAGCTATTGCAACAAAAGTATACGGAGCTGATGGAGTAGATTATACAACAAAGGCTAATAAAGAAATCAAGAATTTAGAAGCAATCGGTCTTGGAAATCTGCCAATCTGTATGGCTAAGAATCAATATTCTCTGACAGATGACGCTAAGAAACTGGGAAGACCAGAAAACTTCAGAATCACGATTCGTGATATCACAGCCTCAGCAGGTGCGGGATTCTTGGTTGCACTGACTGGTGATATCATGAAGATGCCTGGATTGCCGAAAGTACCATCCGCAGAAAAGATTGATGTGGATGCAGACGGTGTAATCTCAGGATTGTTTTAAGGAGGAATGAACGGCATGATGCTGGAACAGAAAACAACAGACTTCTTGGAAGTGTTATCCTCTGCCGAACCTGTTCCAGGCGGCGGAGGTGCTTCCGCCGCAGTGGGAGCATTTGCGTCTGCGCTTGGAATGATGGTAGCAAATCTGACGGTCGGTAAGAAGAAGTATGCTGACGTAGAGGAAGAAATCATAGAAATCCGGGGCTGCCTGAAAGAACTTCGGGAAGAATTGGTGGATCTGACCGATCAGGATGCGGAAGCATTCGAACCATTATCGAAAGCATATGGTCTTCCGAAAGATACTCCAGAGCAGAAAGAAGAAAAAGAAAGAGTCATGGAGAAGGCTCTGTACGAGGCTAGTATTGTCCCGCTCCAGATTATGAAGACTGTTTTCAAAGTAATGAGATATTTAAAAATATTGGGAGAGAAAGGCAGTAAGATTGCAGTCAGTGATGTGGGTGTTGCAGTTCTGTTTGCCCGTGCTGCACTGGAAGGTGCATCCCTGAATATCTATATTAATACCCGTCTTATGAAAGACCGTGAACGGGCGGAAGCGTTGAATCAGGAATCGGATGCCATGATTGAAGAAGCACGGAAGCTGCAGGAAGAAATCTATGCAGGAGTGCTCGCGAAGATTCGGTAGGAGGAAAAAGATGAGTGTATTAATGAAAGGTGCTGATGTGGCAAATGCCATGAAGGCTGCATTGATTGAAAAAGTAGAAGTGCTGAAAGAAAAAGGAACGATTCCCTGCCTTACTATCGTAAGAGTTGGAAATCGTCCGGATGATCTGTCTTATGAACGCGGTGCCAAAAAGCGTATGGAAGCCATTGGAATTGAGTGTCGGATTGTAGAACTTCCGGAGGATATTTCTCAGGATGATTTTGAACAGGAATTCGGGAAAGTGAATGACGACCCGTCTGTCCATGGTATCCTTCTGTTTCGTCCGCTGCCAAAGCAGCTGGATGAAGAACCGATCAAAGCAATGATCCATCCGGAAAAAGATATGGACTGCATGAGTCCGGTGAATATTGCAAAAGTATTTGCAGGAGACGAGACCGGATACGCACCATGTACGGCGGAAGCAGTTATGGAAATGTTGGATTACTATGAAATCGACCCTAAAGGAAAGAGAGTTACTGTTGTAGGAAGAAGTATGGTCGTAGGGAAACCACTTTCTATGATGCTCTTGAAACAGCATGCCACGATCACGGTCTGCCATACCAGAACGGTGAATCTGCCAGAAGTATGCCGTAATGCGGAAATCCTCGTTGCAGCAGCTGGAAAGGCCAGGATGATTACGGCTGATATGGTCGGAGAAGGTGCTGTCGTAGCAGATGTCGGCATTAATGTAGACGAAGATGGAAAGATGTGTGGAGATGTGGCTTTTGAAGAAGTGGAACCAAAGACATCTTATATCAGTCCTGTGCCAAGAGGCGTGGGAAGTATTACCACTTCTGTCCTGGCAAAGCATGTGGTCCGTGCCGCTTCGCTTGTCAATAAAGAAAGCCTGTGATATAATGAACGAAAATTAGATGGAAAGCAGAGTAGGACTGAAAAGAACCGTTCAATCCTAAGGAGAATGCCAGGAGAAAAGTAAAGAGGGTCGTGGATGAAAGAGCGGATGCCGATAGGCTTTATGTTTAAACAGATCAATAATATTTATGAAAAGGATTTCAATCAACTATTAAAGACATTGGGAATTACTGCATCACAGTGTGCTGTATTGGATTACTTGTTTCACAGTAGTAAAGAAGAGGTGACTCAAAGGGACATCGAGAAAGCACTATGTCTTAGAAATCCAACGGTAACCGGACTATTGCAGAGGCTGGATGAGAAGGGGTTCATTCTTTCCGTGCCGAGCAATAAGGACAGGCGTTGCAAGAATATCTATCTGACAGAGAAAGCCTATGACATTCAGCGGAGAATGGAAGCTGACCGGAAGAAGATTGATAAGAAGCTTACACTGGGAATGAATAAAAAGGAAATCGCAGCATTGGAAAAGATGCTGGATAAAGTATTGTATAACATAGCCGAGCCGTAATGGTTCGGCTTTTCCTCTTTTTTTTAAATGTATTTCATGGTAAACTGTTCAGGAAAGATTACATTCTTTTTAGGTGGATGTTATGATAAGGAGGAAAAACCCATGAGTTATGCAGATAGAGTATTTATTGATATGTGCAGGGACATTATCGACAACGGAACGGATACCAGAGGAGAAAAGGTTCGCCCGGTATGGGAAGATGGTACGCCTGCCTATACGATTAAGAAGTTTGGTGTAGTCAACCGGTATGATCTGTCCAAAGAATTCCCGGCACTGACGCTTCGAAAGACGGGAATCAAGAGTTGTACGGATGAGCTTTTGTGGATCTGGCAGAGAAAGTCTAACAATATCCATGATCTGAAACCACACATCTGGGATAGCTGGGCAGATGAAGATGGTTCCATCGGAAAAGCTTACGGATATCAGATGGGAGTCAAGCACCAGTATAAAGAAGGAATGTTTGATCAGATAGACCGCGTAATCTATGATTTGAAGCATAATCCATACAGCCGGAGAATTCTCACGAATATCTATGTGCATCAGGATCTTCATGAGATGAATCTGTATCCCTGTGCTTACAGTATGACCTTTAATGTAACGAAGAAGCCGGGAAGTGAAAAGCTTACATTGAATGGAATTCTCAATCAGCGTTCTCAGGATGTGCTGGCGGCAAATAACTGGAATGTGTGCCAGTATTCCGTGCTGATGCATATGCTGGCGCAGGTGTGCGATATGGAGGTCGGAGAGTTTGTTCATGTGATTGCAGATGCGCATATCTATGACCGGCATGTGCCGCTGGTGGAGGAACTGATCAGCAGAGAACCGCTGCCGGCACCAAAGTTCTGGCTGAATCCAGAGATTAAGGATTTCTATGATTTTTCGCCGGATGATGTGGCATTGATTGATTATCAGACACATGAGCAGATTAAGAATATCCCGGTTGCGGTATAGAAGGAGAGATGGTATATGAATATTATAGTTGCAGCAGATAAGAACTGGGCGATTGGAAAGAATAATAAGTTGTTGGTCAGTATCCCGCAGGATATGAAGTTTTTCCGTGAGACGACAACGGGAAAAGTAGTTGTGATGGGAAGAAAAACATTGGAAAGTTTTCCCGGTGGACAGCCGCTGAAAAAGAGAGTGAACATTGTATTGACTTCGGATAAGAATTATCATGTCAATGGAGCGGATATAGTTCACAGTATCGATGCGCTGTTAGAGGAATTAAAGAAATATCCAGCGGAAGATATCTATGTCATTGGTGGTGAGAGTATCTACCGTCAGCTTCTTCCATATTGTGACAAAGCATATGTGACAAAGATTGAGCATGCGTATGATGCGGACACATTTTTCCCGAATCTGGATGAAGATCCTCAGTGGAGAATGACGAAGACCAGTGATGAACAGACGTACTTTGATTTGGAATATGAATTTACGATATATGAGAGGTTATCATGAGAATATTAAGTATTACAGCACAGAAACCAAATAGCACAGGAAGCGGTGTGTATCTGACAGAGCTTGTGAAGGAATTTGCTTTGCAGGGACATGAGCAGGCAGTTGTGGCAGGTATCTACCGGGATGACGAGGTAGAACTGCCAGACGGAGTGGAGTTTTATCCTGTTTATTTCTGCAGTGAGCGGCTGCCATATGATATTGTAGGAATGTCAGATGAGATGCCTTATAAGAGTACCCGGTATTGTGATATGACTCCGGAAATGGTGGAACAGTTTCGTGCGAGTTTTTTTGAAGTAATCTCACCGCTTGTGGAGCAATTTCAGCCGGATCTGATCCTGTGCCATCACCTGTATCTTCTGACTGCTTTTGTAAGGCAATGGTTTCCGAATAAAAAGATCTATGGTTTCTGTCATAATACAGATCTGCGTCAGATGCAGAAGACGGATCTGGAGCGTACTTTTATAGCAGAACAGATTCGTAAACTGGATCGGATCTTTGTCCCTCAGACAGCACAACAGGATGGTGTTGTAGATATCTATCAGGTGGATATTGAGAAGACGATGATCGTGGGGATGGGATATAATAATAAGATCTTCTATGTGACCGGGGAAAAACCAAAAGATGGTGTGACCAGAATTGTATTTGCAGGAAAGATTGCGGAGAAAAAAGGTGTTATGAGCTTGATTCGAAGTCTTTCGCTTCTAGGGAAAAAGGCACCACATGTGCAGAAAGGGGCATTGCAGGTGTATCTTGCAGGAAGTGCCGGAAACGAGACAGAGTACCGGGAGATTCAAAGACTTGCAGAAGAATGTCCATATGAGATCCATTTTCTGGGGAGACTGGCACAGCCAGCGCTCGCCAAAGTGTATAATGAATGTGATATTTTTACTCTGCCGTCCTTTTTTGACGGGCTTCCGTTAACGGTGATTGAAGCGCTGGCCTGCGGAGACCGGGTCGTAGTATCAGACCTTCCAGGTATACAGGCATGGCTTGGAGAATATGCGCCGGGAGCGGATGTAAGATATGTAACGATGCCGCAGATGCGCAATACCGATGAGCCGGTGCCGGAGTCTCTGCCAGAATTTGAAGAGCGTCTGGCTAAGGCATTACTTCAGAGCATACATACGAAGGAGCGGAAGATTGCAGATGTCAGTAAGATCTCCTGGGAAGGAATTGCAAAAAAAGTTCTGGGTTGACAATTACTGGTAATATCTACTATAATAATACTAATTATCAGAGAAATGCTATGACAAGGAGGAGTACATAAGTACCTGATGCCAAGAGAGAAGATGGGTGGTGCGAATCTTCGTGATGGATTTATGGAAGTAGCCTTTGAGCAGTGAACCGAAAGAATTGCGGAAGATGATTCGAGTAGACTTCAACGCAGTCCCAGCGTTAGAGGGGAGCGATATCGGAGAAGAATATATCTCCCGTATTGGCAGAGTGCAAAGAGATGACTCTTTGAATTTAGGTGGTAACACGGATGAATCATTCGCCCTAAGCATAGGCTTAGGGCTTTTTTTCGCAGTTGAAGATAAGGATATTTCTTTGGGAACAGGAGGTATTTTATGAAAAAAATCAGTGGAAACAAATTATTAGTGAAAGCGTTGAGAGAGGAAGGGGTAGATACCATATTCGGTTATCCTGGAGCATGTACCATTGATATCAGCGACGAACTGTATAAGCAGGATTATACGAAGGTTATTCTTCCAAGGCAGGAAGTAGCGCTGGTGCATGAGGCAGATGCCTATGCAAGATCAACAGGCAAAGTTGGGGTATGTCTGGTGACCAGCGGACCGGGAGCTACGAATCTGGTGACGGGTCTTGCAACGGCCTATTATGACAGTGTTCCGTTGGTATGCTTTACCGGACAGGTAGCAAGACATCTGATTGGAAATGATGCATTCCAGGAGGTCGATATTGTAGGAATTACCAGAAGTATTACGAAATATGGTGTTACGGTACGCAACAGAGAGGATCTGGGACGTATCTTGAAAGAAGCGTTTTACATTGCAAGGACCGGAAGACCGGGACCGGTGTTGATTGACCTTCCGAAAGATGTGATGGCAGAATTAGGAAGTTCGGATTATCCGACGGATGTCAATATCCGTGGATATAAGCCGAATACGCATGTTCATATCGGACAATTGAAACGGGCGATTAAGATGTTAAGTAAAGCGGAACGACCACTGTTTCTTGCGGGAGGCGGTGTAAATATCGCGCATGCCAATCGGGAATTTACAGAATTAGTGAATAAGACGAATGTACCGGTTGTGACAACCGTCATGGGAAGAGGAGCAGTCCCGACCAATCATCCGTTATATGTAGGCAATCTGGGAATGCATGGAGCCTATGCCTGCAATATGGCGGTAAATGAGTGTGATCTGTTATTCTCCATTGGAACCAGATTTAATGACAGAATTACCGGAAAGCTCCATTCCTTCGCACCGCATGCGCAGATTGTACATATAGATATTGACACAGCGGCTATCTCGAAAAATGTGCAAGTTGATGTGCCGATCGTAGCAGATGCGAAAGAAGCTATTACTAAGATGCTGGAATATGTAACAGAATGTAATACGAAGAAATGGCTGGATGAGGTCGGTGAATGGAAGATGGAACATCCACTTACGATGAAACAGAAGCCGATCATGACACCACAGGATGTCATTGAGACAATCAATCGTGTATTTGATGAGGCAATCGTGGTGACGGATGTTGGACAGCATCAGATGTTCACAGCACAGTTTATTGAGATTACGGAAAAGAAGAAACTTCTTATGTCGGGTGGACTTGGAACCATGGGATATGGTCTTCCGGGTGCAATTGGAGCGAAGATCGGCAATCCTGATACTCCGGTTATCTCCATTTCCGGGGATGGCGGAATGCAGATGAATATTCAGGAGCTTGCGACAGCTGTACTGGAAGAACTTCCGATTATCTCCTGCATTTTCAATAACAGTAATCTGGGGATGGTACGCCAGTGGCAGAAGTTGTTCTATGGTAAGCGGTACTCAATGACTTGTCTGCGTTCCGGAGCGGCCTGCCGGGGAAAATGTGGTGAGGTGCCTTGCCCAGAATATACACCTGATTTTATCAAGCTTGCAGAGAGTTATGGGGCAAAAGGAATCCGCGTGACCAAGAAGGAAGAGATCGAACCTGCCTTCCGGGAAGCAATGAAGAGTAAGAAGACGCCGGTCATTATTGAATTTGAAATCGATCCGGAGGATCTGGTATATCCGATGATACAGCCGGGCGGAACTTTGGAAGATATGATATTGGATTGTTAAGAGGAAAGGAGAGGTCAAGATGAGTAATAATGGAATGAAAAAACGTTGGATATCTCTGTATGTGGAAAATCAGGTGGGTGTCCTTTCGAAAATATCTGGACTTTTTTCCGGAAAATCCTATAATCTGGACAGTCTGACTGTAGGTACTACGGAAGATCCTACTGTGTCCAGAATGACCATCGCAACAGTCAGTGATGATGAGACATTTGAGCAGATTAAGAAGCAGCTGAACCGTCTGGTAGAGGTCATCAAGGTCATTGATTTTACGGATGTATTTGTTCGTATGAAAGAGATTATGTATATTAAGGTGCGCAAATGCACACCGGAAGATAAGGTGGAATTATTCCAGATTGCAGAGACATTTAAGGCAAAGGTCATTGATTATGGCAAAGACAGCCTTCTGCTGGAATTTGTCCAGACGGCAACGAAGAATGATGCGGTAATCAAGTTGATGAAAGAAGAATTCAAGAGCATTGAAGTTGTGCGGGGCGGAAGTGTCGGGATTGAATCTATCAGCATGATGGAACGATAAAAGGTTTTTTGTAAAAAACAGAGCGCACTCTTGAATTTTGAAAATGAGCGTATTATAATAATTGCAGATCATATATTTAGTTATTTATCTAAGGACGGAGGAATAGAAAATGGAAAAGAAAAATATTGACTGGTCTAATATCGGATTTGGCTATATGCAGACGGATAAGAGATACGTTTCCAATTATAAGAATGGAGCGTGGGATGAAGGTACATTGACCTCCGATGCCAATGTCGTAATAAATGAATGTGCAGGTGTATTGCAGTACGCACAGACATGTTTTGAAGGATTAAAAGCCTATACTACGGAAGATGGACATATCGTTACATTTCGCCCGGATCTGAATGCAAAGAGAATGGTAGATTCCGCAAAGCGTCTTGAGATGCCTGTATTCCCGGAAGACAGATTCTTAGATGCAGTAAAACAGGTGGTAGAAGCAAACGCAGCATATGTTCCGCCATACGGATCAGGAGCAACACTTTACATCAGACCATACATGTTTGGCTCCAGCTCTGTAATTGGGGTAAAGCCGGCAGAGGAGTATCAGTTCAGAATGTTTGCAACTCCGGTAGGACCATACTTCAAGGGCGGCGCTAAGCCAATCACCATCAGAGTATGTGACTTCGACCGTGCAGCACCGCATGGAACAGGCCATGTAAAAGCTGGTCTGAATTATGCTATGAGCTTACATGCAATCGTAGACGCACACAATCAGGGATTTGATGAGAACATGTAT
Source organism: Bariatricus sp. SGI.161 (assembly GCF_050313695.1). Classification (NCBI taxonomy): domain Bacteria; kingdom Bacillati; phylum Bacillota; class Clostridia; order Lachnospirales; family Lachnospiraceae; genus Bariatricus; species Bariatricus sp. SGI.161. The sequence continues at coordinate 60,016 of NZ_JBNPLX010000005.1, read as the reverse complement.
CTGGATGCAGCAACCAGAACAAAAGTAGAAGAGACCGGCGGAGCAAACTTTATCTTTGTTACCAAAGATAACAAAGTTGTAACACCGAAGTCCACTACAATTCTCCCATCCATTACAAGACGTTCTCTGATGTATGTTGCAGAGAAATACCTTGGATTAGAAGTAGAAGAAAGAGAAGTATACTTCGATGAAGTCAAAGATTTCGCAGAATGCGGACTTTGTGGTACAGCAGCAGTCATCTCGCCAGTAGGAAAGATCGTAGACCATGGCGAAGAGATCTGCTTCCCAAGCGGAATGGACGAGATGGGACCAGTGACCAAGAAGTTATACGAGACATTGACCGGAATCCAGATGGGGCATATCGAAGCACCAGAAGGATGGATCTGTAAGATTTGTTAATGCTAATATAGATAGAAAAATCAGGCATCACAAGGTGCCTGATTTTTTGTGCAATTGGGGACACGGTAAATTGAATCTGGGACGGAGGAAAATGAAAAAACCCCCGTCCCCTATTGAAAAAACAGTATATAACAGTTGACAACAGTTATAAACAGTTATATACTGTTTATAACGAAGGAGGGATGACATGAAGTTAATTATTAATCATTCTTCTATGCAGCCTATCTATGATCAGATTGTGGATCAGGTGAAAGGCAAGATCATGCAAGGGGAATTGCAGGAGAATACGATGCTCCCATCGGTTCGTACGCTAGCGAAGGAACTACGCGTCAGTGCGCTGACGGTGAAGAAAGCATATGATGCCCTGGAGGAGGAAGGATTTGTGATCACAGTCCATGGAAAAGGCAGCTTTGTTGCTTTTGCCAACCAGGAGATGATGCTGGAAGAGAAGAGAAAGGAAGTCGAAGCTGATTTGGAAATGGCCATCCGAAAAGGCAGAAGCTGTGGAATGAGTAATCAGGAGATTACGGAACTATTTCGGATTGTTTTGGAGGATTAGCAGATGTTGAGATTGGAGAATGTTGAGAAGAGGTATAAGGATTTTGCACTGGACTGTTCGATGGAGGTCCGGGAAGGGTGTGTCACAGGTCTGATAGGGGCAAATGGAGCTGGAAAGAGTACGACATTTAGAGCGATACTTGGATTGATTCATACGGATGGTGGAAAGATAGAGATTCTGGGAAGGACGCCAGATCAGCTCAGACCAGAGGACCGGGAGCGTATTGGGGTCGTATTAGCCGATTCGGAGTTTAGTGGATACTTAAGTATTAAGGATCTGATTCCAGTGCTGGAGAACTTGTATTCACAATTTAATCGAGACAGATTTGTAGAAAAATGTGAAGAATTTCATCTTCCGATAAATAAGAAAATAAAAGAATTTTCGACGGGTATGAAGAGAAAGCTACAAGTGCTGGCAGCGCTTTCTTATAATGCGGAGCTGTTGATTATGGATGAACCGACAGCAGGGCTTGACGTGCTTGCACGCGACAGTCTTCTGCAGATGTTAAGAGAATATATGGAGCAAGAAGGTCGTTCCATTCTGATTAGTTCCCATATTTCTACGGATTTGGAAGGTTTTTGTGATGATATATATATGATTGATCATGGGCAGATAATTATGCACGAGGAAACAGATGTGCTCTTAAGTGATTATGCACTCTTGAAAGTGACAGATGAGCAGTATCGTGATTTGGAAAAAGAATATATTCTTCGCTATAAGAAAGAAGAGTTTGGATATAGCTGTCTGACGAATCAGAAGCAATTTTATCTGGAGAATTACCCTTCAATTGTAATTGAAAAAGGAAGTATTGACGAAGTAATCATGATGATGGTGCGAGGTGAAAAGTAATGAAAGGATTATTGATTAAGGATTTTAAATTATTAAAAAATCAAAAGCAGTTTTTTTTGACGGTATCCATGATGGGAATTATCTTTTTAGTGGTTTCAAATAATCCAGATTTTGTCATAAATTACATTACAATCATGATATCGATTTTTACATTAAGCACGATCAGTTATGATCAATATAACAATGGAATGGCATATTTATTCACACTTCCAATTACCCGGAAGGAATATGTAGGAGAGAAATATGTGTTCGGTCTGATATCCACAGCAGCCTCTCTTGCGGGGGTGTCTGCAATAGCATATGCGGTAGTTTTTGCCAAATCCATTGAATATACATTAGAAGAATGGGGAGCTACAGTGATATCAAGCTTTCTGATTGTAATAATAATGCTGGCATTTACCATACCTTTACAGCTGAAGTTCGAAGCAGAAAAAAGTCGAATGGCATTGCTTGCAGTGTGGGGATGCCTTTTCATAGCGATTTATCTGATGGTATATATAGGACGAAAAATGGGAATCGATATAGAAGCAATTCTTGATTCCATCTTTGAGGCGAAATTGTCGACAACAATTATTGCAATTATATTAATCTGTATAGCATCAACGATCATTTCATATCTGATTTCATTGAAAATTATTAAGAAAAAAGAATTTTAAGTCAAAAAGGTACAGGGCATTTTGCAAATGGGGACGTAGTATTTTTACAAAATACTACGTCCCCATTTGCAACGGCAGCTCTAATCCGTTTGCTTCTAACAATTCTTTATTCGACAGGATTTCTTTCGTTGGTCCATCGCAGATGATTCTTCCATTTGCCATTAATATGGTTCGCTCGCAGGTGTCCCAGATCATGTCGAGATCGTGGGATGCGATGATCTTCAGGTGTTCGAAGGAGTTTAGGATATGGATCAGGTTCCTGCGGTTTCTGGGATCCAGTGCGATGGAGGGTTCATCCATCAGGATGATGTCAGGAGTCATGGAGAGGATGGTGGCAATGGATGCCAGTTTTTTCTCGCCGCCGGACAGTTTGTAGATATGCTTATCTTTCAGGTGGCTGATTCCGGTCATCTCGAGGGCTTTTGCAACTCTTCTGTGGACTTCTTCTTCCGGGAGACCATAGTTCCTCGGGGCAAATGCGATATCTTCGTAGATGGTTGACATGAAGAGCTGGCTATCGGAATCTTGAAATACATATCCGATTTTTTCTCGGATCTGAGGAAGAGTTTCTTTTTGTACTGGGATTTCTTCGATGCGGATGCTTCCGTCAAAGTCTAAGTACAGCCCGACAAGTATTTTTAATAGGGTGGATTTGCCGACTCCATTTGCCCCGACCAGGCCGATGGCATCGCTTTCTGAGGCGTGAAATGAGATGTCTTTCAAAATCCGATTTTCTTCTCCAGGCTCATAATTAAAAGATACATTTTTAACGTCAATATGTATGTGACACATAGAATGCAATCCTCCTTGATAGTTATCAAACATGTAATCAAAATATGTACTCAGAATCCATAATTAAAATAGATGACCTATCGCCTGTCCGATTATGACAAGCATTGGAAATCTTCGAAAGAGTAGAATGATGCTCAGCCACAGGAAAAAGGATACAAAGTCCTGAGGTTTCCAGCACACTTTTTCATTTATATAATGAAAGTCTCCGGTATATCCCCTGAGAGTCATACTTTCATATACGTTACTGGCACGATCCATGCTCCGAAGTAACAATTGACCGGTAAGAGAGCCCCAGACTTTAAAGTGAACCCCTTTTTGCTTTGGCGCTCTTAAGGAGTATGCCTGTGTGATGCGGTTCACTTCTTCTAATAAAAGGGAAATGTAGCGGTATGTGAGCAGAATTTGCGTGACCAGAATCTGTGGAATATGAATCAAGCGAAATGCGTAACATAGCTGTTCGATAGAAGTCGTTGCAATCAACAGGTAGGATGCCAGGACACTGAAGACTCCTTTCATCATGAGTGTAATCATAGATAATACTCCGGCATTGATACGAAATGTGCCGATGTACACAGGTATTTTGTCAAAAAATGGATTCAGGATTCCAATCAGGCATATGAGAGGCAGAACGACCCGGAGGCGCTTCAGGCTGTCCTTGAAAGACAAATCAGCCAGTAGAAATGTAGCCAGAGGATAGACGAACATTCCGGCGAGTCCAATGACGTCATATTTTGAAAATGAAACCACGGTTGTAATGTAAAGAACAGTCAGAACAAATTTAACCAGTGGGTGAAGATGGTTCACCCACTGGTCTCTTGATGAAAGTATGTCCATATGATGAATCTCATAGATTGCGTTACCAATTTTGCTCATGATACTCGTTTCTTCCTGAAAAATTTAAATATATAACATGCTCCGACACAGACAACTATAACGACTATGCCGCCTACGATTCCTGCAAATGTTGTTCCAAAAGAAGAATCAGAATCTTTGAAAGCATAATCTGGAAGCAATGCGGTGGCTTCCTGTATGGAACCGGCTTTTTCATAGATATCGCCTTCAGATTCTATTTCCGTAGAACCGGTAATCTTTTCGATGGACCACTCCAGACCATCTGGGTAAGAGGATGCTGACAGAGATAATCCACCGCCGATTACGATTGCAAGAACGGCAAGAATAGTTACCGTCTTTTTAAATGAAAAACGACCTTTGGAGACTGCAGATTCCGCTCCATGATACAGCATCTCAGGACGTGCATCGTGTACAAATACCAGAATGGATGCAGTAATAAGTCCTTCCACAAAACCGATAGCAAGGTGAATCGGCTGCATGGTTGCTGCAAATGTAGTAAATGGAAGCTCCGTTATGCCAGAAACGAGAGTTTCCAGTGTCACACTGAATGCTCCAAGCTGTAGGGTAAGAACACAACCTAAGATGGAGGCAGCAATAATCTTACCTTTTGTAAATCCTTTTTTTATGATTGGCTTCCAGATAAGAAGGGCACCAATGAAACATCCGTAAAATGCCATGTTCCAGACATTACATCCGAGTGCCAGAAGACCGCCGTCTGCAAATAACAGACACTGGATGAGCAACACTCCAATCATGGTGAGGAATCCAGCGTATGGTCCAAGCAACGCTGATAGTAGCATACCTCCGCATAGGTGTCCACTGGAACCAGTGCCCGGAATGGTGAAATTAATCATCTGGGTCGCAAATACGAATGCACCCATTACGCCCATAACGGGAATCTTCTTTGGATCGCTTTCTAATTGTACCTTTTTTACTGAATAAGCTGCTGCTGCTGCGGAACAGGCGTACATAGTTCCTGCCACTGCCGATGAGACCAAAGCATCAGCCATATGCATAGAGAACCGCTCCCTTCACTCTCGAAATAACCTTTGGTGTTAACACTATATTATGTTACCAGGATGAAGGAAAACAAGCCCCCATGGGGGTGAAAAACAGATTATTTGATGCGATGACTTTCGATGATCAGTCTGACGGTACGATATAAGAATGGCTTATATTGCTCGATGGAAAGAGGCTCTTCGTATATGACAGAATTATAGGCAGTAGAACCAGCAAGCTCGATGATCGTAAACAGCATGACATCTATATCTTCATAGGAGTATGCATCCTGCTCGACCATTTTGAGAAAGGCTTCATATAATTCTGTGTCTGAGTCTTCACCGGTCAGCAGTGCAGATTTCAGTGCGCCCATGACAAGATTCTTAGAAATGAAGTTTAAAAGAGATTTGTTATCTTTTAAGGCATCAATGACATGATTAATGATAAAAATCAACTGTTCTTCCAGTCCTTGAACATTGGATGCAGCTAGTGCGAGGTTGGCGGCATGGAATAATTCATGTGTCTTGTGGGCAATGAGTTTATTCTTGATGTCGTATTTGTCTTTAAAATACAGATAGAATGTACCCTTTGCAACGCCTGCTTTTTCTACGATGTCAGAGATAGCAGTAGTATTGAAGCCTTTTGTAGTAAATAATTCATATGCAGTATTAAAAAGTGCATCTTTTTTCTTACGTTTATTTTCGTCAACTTTTCCCATAATCTTTCTCCTTGTTCTTTATTATAAACAGAGTTTTTGGCTGTTGGCAAGAGGTTTATACAAAAAAATGACCAAAAGTCAAAAAATATATTGACTAACAGTCATTTTTGATGTATAGTGCATATCGTAATAAATGACTAATAGTCAAAAAATGAAAAGGAGCAAATGAGTATGGTTAACTTTGGAAAAAAAGTAGTGAAGTACAGAGTGCCGATACTGATCATAAGTATCTTATTGTTGATTCCATCTGTACTGGGGTATGTCAATACCAGGGTCAATTATGATGTTCTTACTTATCTGCCGGATGATATTGAGACTATGCAGGGTCAGGAAATCATGACGGACGATTTCGGGATAGGAGCATTTTCCATGTTTATTGTAGATGGCATGGAAGACAAAGATGTAGCAGCATTGAAAGCAAAGATTGAAAAAGTAGACCATGTGGCAAATGTCCTGTGGTACGATTCCATTGCGGATATATCTATACCAGAGAGCATGCTGCCGGATAATATTTATGAGGTATTTAATTCAGATACAGGAACGATGATGGCAATCTTTTTTGATGAAGGGACATCTTCGGATGGAACAATGGAGGCCATAGAAGAGATTCGATCCATCGCCGGAAAGCAGTGCTTTTTAAGCGGAATGTCTGCAATTGTAACTGATACGAAGAATCTCGCTGAGAAGGAAACGCCGCTTTATGTATTAATCGCAGTGGCTCTTGCATTACTTGTTCTCGGAATTACAATGGATTCCTTCTTTGTGCCGGTACTGTTTCTGTTGAGTATCGGAATGGCAATCTTATATAACCTTGGAAGTAACTATTTCTTAGGGGAAATCTCTTATATTACGAAAGCACTGGCCGCAGTGCTGCAATTAGGAGTAACGATGGACTATTCCATTTTCCTGATGCATAGTTATGAAGAACAGCAGATTCGTTATAACGGTGATAAAGAACGTGCGATGGCACATGCGATTTCGCAGACATTTTCTTCTGTAATCGGAAGTTCTGTCACTACAATCGCAGGATTCATTGCGCTTTGCTTCATGACATTCACACTTGGCCTGGATATCGGTATTGTTATGGTAAAAGGCGTTGTCTTTGGAGTAATTGCCTGTGTTACGGTTCTTCCTTCTCTGATTCTTTGTTGTGACAAATTGATCGAGAAGACGAAGCATAAACCGTTATTGCCGGATATTGGAAAGATATCGGAACGGGTTACCAGACATTATCTTGTATATGTTGCAATTTTCCTGGTGCTTTTATTTCCGGCAATTTACGGAAATAGCCATACGAGCGTTTACTATAACCTGGATGCATCTCTTCCGAAAGATCTGCCAAGTGTTATTGCAAATGAGAAATTAAAAGAAGACTACGATATGAATACGACTCATATGATTCTGGTCGACGGTTCTGTTCCATCTTCAGATGTGAATAAGATGATGAAGGAAATCGATAAGGTAGATGGAGTGAAGTGGGCACTTGGTCTGGATAAACTGGTCGGTCCCGGGATTCCTTCTGATATGCTGCCGGATTCTGTAACCAATATGCTGAAGAATGACAAGTATCAATTATTGTTGGTGAATTCACAGTATAAAGTAGCTTCAGATGAGATTAACGGACAGATTACGGAGATTAATCAAATCTTGGATAAGTATGATAAAGGCGCAATGTTGATCGGTGAAGGACCGCTGACCAATGATCTGATTGAAATTACGGATAAAGATTTTAAGACGGTCAGTGCAGTATCGATTGGAATTATATTCATCATCATATTATTGCTTTTCAAATCCATTTCGCTGCCGATGATACTGGTTGGAGTCATTGAGTTTGCAATCTTTGTAAATATGGGAATTCCGTTCTATACCGGAACGACGCTGCCGTTCGTAGCCTCTATCGTTATCGGAACGATTCAGCTGGGTTCGACGGTGGACTATGCAATCTTGATGACAACAAGGTATAAACGAGAACGAAATCATGGAGCAGGAAAATATGATGCAATTACGACCGCACATCGAGCTTCGGCTCGTTCCATCATGGTAAGCGCATTCAGTTTCTTTGCAGCAACGATAGGGGTAGGATTTTATTCCAATATTGATATGATCAGTTCTCTGTGTGTTCTGATGGCAAGGGGAGCATTGATCAGTATGATCGTGGTTGTATTTGTTCTGCCATCTATGTTTATGGTATTTGATAAGGTAATTGTTAAGACAAGTAAAGACTTTTTGCCGAAAAAGGCGTAGATCTGGTTAGGAGGTAATCTTCATGAAGAATAAGAAAGCAAAAAAAGTAATGGCAGGCTCTATGGCGGTGGTTATAGCAGCAGGACTTGCAGGAACTTGTGGATATTATAATCATGCATCTGAGGTTCAGGCCGAAGAAGATACAGAAGTATTGCAGGAAACGGCAGAACAAGTTCTGGGAGACAGTGATACGGGTAATGATGGAGAATTTTATAAAGAAGAATCCGTTTATGTGAAGGCTGACGCTTCTGGTCATCCAATGAAGACGACAGTTACGGAATGGCTGAAGAATCCAGAAAAAGGAACATTTGAAGATTCGACAGAAATCAATGACATCAAAAATATTAAAGGAGAAGAGAGCTTCAATGAAGGAACGGATGGCTCTTTGCAATGGCAATCTGAGGGAAATGACATTTATTATCAGGGAACGATAGACAAAGAACTACCGGTGGATGTAAAAGTATCCTATAAGTTGGATGGAGAAAGCATTTCCCCAGAGGAACTGGAAGGAAAAGACGGGAAGTTAGAAATTCATTTTGAATATGAGAATAAATCCAAAGAAACGGTAGATGTAGGTGAAGAAAATGTGGAAATGTATACACCGTTTACCATGGTCACAGCGATGATGCTTCCAACGGATGGTTATAAAAATGTGACGATTGATAATGGTAAGATTATTTCAGACGCTGATAAAGATATTATTGTCGGGGTGGCATTCCCGGGACTGGAAGAGAATATGAATCTTCAGAATCTAGATGTAGATATCCCAGATAGTGTAACGATTACGGCCGATGTAGAAGATGCATCAGTGGAACCGACCATTACACTTGCCTCTGCAGAACTTTTGAATGAAATAGATTTGGATAACATCGACAGTTTTGATGATCTGGAAGGCTCCATCGAGCAGTTAGAGGATGCAACCAATCAGTTGGTAGAAGGTTCGAAATCTGCAGCCGATGGGGCGAAAGAACTGGCCGATGGATCTAAGACCTTATCTGACGGTGTGAATATGCTGAATGATAAGAGTGGTGAATTGACAAGTGGAATGAATACTCTGGCAGATGGAGTGAATGCGTATGTAGGCGGAGTAAGCCAGCTCGCAAGTGGAAGTACTTCTGTGGCAAATGGAGCAGCAGCTTTAAAATCTGGTGCACAGACAGCACAGGCAGGCATTTCTTCTGTAAAAGTCGGAGCAGACCAGTTGGTAGCCGGATACACTGGAGTCGGAACAGAAACAGGAGTAGGTGTTGTTACAGCCGCACAGTCAATCAGTGATGGGATTACGCAACTTAATCAAGGGTTGTCTTCGAATGAATCTTTATCCGTAAGCCTGACAGAAGAGCAGAAAGGCCAGATTCAAGTATTGGCCAATGGAATGGCAGCTAGCGCGGCAAATGCAATGCTACAGGCAAATCCAGATGCGTTTGAGGGAAGTGATGATATAAAGAGTCAATATATTGCAAGTCTAAGCGAATGTTATTATCAAGAACTTCTAAAGCATTTTACCAATACTGCGAATGAAGCAGCAAATCAAGCAGTTGCAGGTACAAAAGCACAAATTCAAAATAGTATTGCTCCATTAGTTACAGGAGCGCCAGCACTAGCAACCGGAGTAAATCAATTGTATGCCGGAACTGTAGATTTACAGAATGGTTTAAGCCAGCTCAATGATGGAAGTGCATCATTAGTGCAAGGAACTTCAGACCTGTATGAAGGAGCAGTTGCATTACAACAAGGAGCAGCAAAACTCAATGAAAGAAGCAGCCTGTTATCTACAGGAACACAGTCTCTAAAAGCTGGCGGTTCCCAACTGACGTCCGGCGTTGGCCAGCTTGCAGACGGCGCCGGGCAGGTCGCAGATGGCGCAAGTGCACTGGCAGACGGAAATCAGCAGCTTTCAGATGGTATGGCAGAATATAAAGAATCCGCCATCGATAAATTAATAGAACTATTCAACGGAGATATCCAGAATGTAACATCACGAATTGATGCTATGAAGACATTAAGTCGAAATTACAAATCCTTCGCAGGAATCAAAGATGGTGTCAATGGAAGTACAAAATTCATCATTGAGACAGAAGGAATAGATTAACAAAATAACGCGTTTGGGTACACCGCAAATGACGAATGGGTACACCACATTTTTTAATTGGGGACGTAGACTTTTTTCAAAAGTCTACGTCCCCAATTGTTAAAATGAAGCTCTCATGCTATAATAAGTCCAGTCATATTACGGAAAGGATGGAATATCATGGAGGCTTATACAAGTTTTGCGGCGGTTTATGATACGTTCATGGATAATGTCCCATATGAGGAGTGGGCTGATTATTTGTGGAGATTATTGCAGGAATATGGTATTGCAGATGGACTGGTATTGGAGCTGGGTTGTGGAACAGGCAGTATGACGGAACTTCTGGCATCGAAGGGGTATGATATGATTGGCGTGGATAATTCGGAGGATATGCTGGAGCTTGCGATGGAGAAACGAATAGAGAGTGGACATGATATTCTGTACTTGTTGCAGAATATGCAGGAGTTTGAATTGTATGGTACGGTGAGAGCTGTGGTCAGTGTCTGTGATTCGGTGAATTATGTGACGGATGAGGAGGAGTTGACGGAGGTCTTCCGTCTGGTGAATAACTATCTGGATCCTCAAGGTGTATTTATCTTTGATTTTAATACAGAATATAAGTATCAGGAGATTCTCGGAGAGCAGGTGATTGCGGAAGAACGAGAAGAATGTAGCTTTATTTGGGATAATTATTATGATGAAGAGCAGAAAATCAATGAATATGAACTGACGTTGTTTGTACAGAGTCAGGAAGATCCTGAGTTGTATCGCAAGTACCAGGAGGTTCATTATCAGAGAGCATATACTTTGGAGAGAATAAGGAATTTGATTGAAAAAGCAGGACTTCGTTATGTGACAGCGTATGATGCATACACGAAGGATGCTCCATTGTATACAAGTGAGCGTATCTGTGTGGTAGCACAGGAATGTGGAAAATAAGAAGATTGAAATAAGAAAGGCAGATAGAAAATGAAAGATTATATTGTAAGAGCAACTGCGGCAGACAATCAGATCCGGGCGTTTGCTGCGACAACAACACAGGTGGTGGAGATTGCAAGACAACACCATAATACCAGTCCGGTAGCAACAGCAGCGTTGGGACGTCTCCTGACAGCAGGAGCTATGATGGGAAGCATGATGAAAAATGATACGGATATGTTGACCTTACAGATTCGTGGGGATGGACCGATTCAGGGAATTACAGTTACAGCAGATAGTCATGCCAATGTGAAAGGGTATGTAGGAAATCCGGATGTAGTATTGCCACCTAAAAATGGTAAACTGGATGTTGGCGGAGCTGTTGGAATTGGATTATTGCAAGTTATTAAGGATATGGGACTCAAAGAACCATATTCTGGACAGACGATTCTGGTGTCCAGCGAGATTGCAGAAGACTTGACTTATTATTTCGCTAATTCTGAACAGGTTCCGTCTTCAGTAGGTTTAGGAGTCTTGATGGAGAAGAATAATACCGTTCGTTGTGCCGGTGGATTTATTATTCAGCTTATGCCATTTGCAGAAGAAAAGACGATCAGTCAGTTGGAAGAGAACTTAAAGAATGTGACGTCGGTGACAGCACTTCTGGATCAGGGATATACACCGGAGCAATTGTTGGAAACGTTGCTTGGCAATCTTGGATTGGAGATTACAGATACAGTGCCAACTCAATTCTACTGTAATTGTTCGAAAGAAAGAGTGGAACAGGCTGTGGTCAGTATCGGGCGCAAAGAGATTCAGGAGATGATTGATGACGGAGAGGACATTGAAGTGAAGTGTCATTTCTGCAATACAGCGTATCGATATACGGTAGATGAATTAAAGAATATTATAAAACGAAGTAAATAAAGAGGTGGGGAGAAGAAGATGAGACATGGATTTGTAAAAGTGGCGGCGGCAACTCCAGATATTAAGGTCGCAGATGTAGCATACAATACAGAGCATATCTGTAATCTGATAGATGAGACGGTTCGGGAAGATGCTAAGATTATCGTATTTCCAGAGTTATGTATTACCGGATATACTTGCAGCGATCTATTTATGCAGGATGTTTTGTTAGAAGATGCGCGGCAGGCACTTCATATGATTGCGCAGCATACTGTAGGCAAAGATGCTTTGATATTTGTTGGAGTGCCACTGGCAATAGACGGGGAATTATATAATGTAGCAGCAGCTTTAAATCAAGGAAAGATTCTGGGCTTGACGACTAAGACATTTCTTCCGAATTATGGAGAATTTTATGAGATGCGTCAGTTTCGGCCAGGACCGAAAAAAGCAAGAGAGATTCTGTTTGATGGGGAAATGATTCCGTTTGGTCCTCAGTTGTTGTTTACAGCATCTTCGATGGAGTCGTTAATCGTATCAGCAGAGATCTGCGAAGATGTCTGGTCGCCGATTCCTCCAAGTATTGAAGCTGCAAGAGAGGGGGCGACATTGATCGTTAACTGTTCTGCCAGTGATGAAACGATTGGAAAAGACTCTTATCGCAGAAGTCTGATTGAGGGACAGTCTGCCCGTCTGATCTGCGGATATATTTATGCAAATGCAGGAGAAGGGGAGTCTACAACGGACCTTGTATTTGGTGGACATAATATCATTGCTGAGAATGGAACGATATTGGCTTCCAGTAAACGTTTCCATAATGGGGCAATTTATACAGAGTTGGATATGAAGCGTTTGTTGAGTGAGCGAAGAAAAAATACAACGTTTCAGACGACAGGAGAACGGAAGCTGATGCGTATTCCGTTTGAATTAAAATCCACTGAGACAAAGCTGACCAGAACATTTCCTTCACGCCCGTTTGTACCAAGTGTGCAAAGTGAACGCGCAAGACGCTGTGAAGAGATATTGACAATTCAGGTAATGGGATTGAAAAAAAGGTTGTCTCATGCATGGGCGAAGAGTGCAGTAGTTGGAATCTCCGGGGGCTTGGATTCTACGCTGGCATTGCTGGTTACAGCCAAGGCATTTGATGCGTTGGGGATGGATCGGAAAGGAATCGTAGCTGTGACTATGCCATGTTTTGGAACGACAGACAGAACATATCAGAACGCATGTAAGATGTCACAGAAGTTAGGTGCAACTTTAAGGGAGATTCCAATTGGGGAAGCAGTAAAACAACATTTTAAAGATATCGGACATGATCCAGAAGATCATAGTGTCACTTATGAAAATTCTCAGGCCAGAGAACGTACGCAGGTATTGATGGATGTGGCTAACCAAACCGAAGGAATTGTTATCGGAACTGGTGATATGTCTGAACTTGCTCTTGGATGGGCGACTTACAATGGAGATCATATGTCCATGTATGGTGTTAATGCATCGGTGCCGAAGACATTGGTAAGACATCTGGTACATTATTATGCAGATACTTGTGAAGATGAAGACCTTAAGGTTGTTCTCTATGATGTGTTGGATACACCAGTAAGTCCAGAACTTCTTCCTCCAAAAGATGGTAAGATTGCGCAGAAGACGGAAGATCTGGTGGGACCATATGAATTGCATGATTTCTTCTTATATTATCTGCTTCGGTTTGGGTATGAGCCAAGTAAGATTTATCGAATTGCCAGATATGCTTTTGGAGGAGAGTATGATGATGTAACGATATACAAGTGGTTGGAAACTTTCTGTCGCAGATTCTTTACGCAACAGTTTAAGCGTTCATGTCTGCCGGATGGACCAAAAGTTGGAACGGTAGCGTTATCTCCACGAGGAGACTGGAGGATGCCAAGTGATGCCTGTGTGGCAAACTGGCTACGTGATCTGGAGCAGATGAAGCCTGAAAAATAGGGAAACTATGATTTGGATTCTGAGATAAAGGGAGAAGAAAAAATGGAAGCGAAGAAAGAAATTGCAGTACAGAATTTCAAAAAAGGCTATAATTGCTGTCAGGCAGTTGCCTGCGCATATTGCGAAGAACTGGGCGTTAAGAAAGAAGATATGTTCAGAATGACGGAAGGATTTGGTCTGGGTATGGGAGGTCTGAAAGATACTTGCGGTGCAGTGACAGGAATGTTCTTGATTATCAGCCTTGCGAACAGTGCCGGGGATATGGAAAAACCATTGGCGACCAAGATGGATACTTACGCGAAGTTCCGCGAAGCAGCAGAAAAGTTCCGTGAAAAGAATCGTTCGATTTACTGCAGAGATCTGAAAAATATGGAGGGCCCTCAGCCATTGGTATGCTGTACACAATGTGTTGAAGATGCGGCGGCATTGGTGGATGAATATTTTAGGGAGAAGCAGAAGTAGTATGAGAATTGAAATTCCAGGATATAAAGTATTAACACTGGATTATCTGGTTCTGGATTATAATGGAACGATTGCAACGGATGGAAAAATTCCAGAAGATGTAAAAGAGAAGATTAGATGTCTGGCAGAATTCTTTAAGATATACATTCTGACAGCAGACACCCATGGAACTGCCAGTCAGATGTGTGAGGATATTCCAGTTACAATTATGACATTTTCCGGGGATGATGCGATGAAAGAAAAGCTTCGTATTGTCACAGAATTGGGCGCGAAACATTGCATTGCAATTGGGAATGGGCGAAATGACTGTCAGATGTGTGCTGTTAGTGGCCTGTCCATTGCGGTGACAGACCGGGAAGGAATGTACGGAAAGCTGATTCTGGAAGCAGATATCTGTGTTACTTCTATTTTAGATGCCTTGGAATTGTTCGAATATCCCAAACGTTTGATCGCAACCTTACGGGGATAGAGAAAAAGAGGACAGAGAGAATTCTCCTGTCCTCTTTTTGGAATTATAATTTGATGTTCTTGAAGAGATCTCCCAGGCTGGTTCCAATGTTTTCAGACTTTGGAATGACAACTTTTTCTTCTGGTTCCTCCTGAACTTCTTCTAAGGCTTTCATGCTCAAACTAATCTTACCGTCTTTCACACCGATGATTTTAACGGTCACTTCATCGCCTTCATTCAATACATCTTTTGGTGATTTTACACGTTTCTGGCTAATCTGGGAAACGTGAACCAGTCCGGACAGTCCGTCTTCCAGACGAACAAATGCTCCATAGTTTTGAAGACTTTCTACTTTGCCGGTAACAACACTGCCAACTTTTACATTAGCAATCTTTTCTTCCATAGCCTTTTTCTCTTTTTCTTTCAATATCTCACGTGCAGACAGTACCAGACGGTTGTTAGCCTGGTCAACATCAATGACTTTCACTTCGATATCTTTTAACAGGTAGCTTTCCAGATCTTCAATATAAGATAAGGATAATCTTGAAGCAGGGATGAATCCACGAAGTCCTTCTACCATCGCAATAGCACCGCCATTGACGATTCCTTCGATTTTCACAGGAAGCACCGTGCCTTTTTCCATGTAAGATTCTACAAGATTCCAAGGGTTTGCATCATCAAAGTGATCTTCCAGATCTGCCATGGTCTCTGCTGCAGCATCAGCAACAGGTTCTGTTGTTGTTTCTCGTAATAATTCTTCGCTCATTGTAAAATTCCCTTTCTATATATCGAGACTCTACGTTCTCACATGATATGTTCAGTATAGCATAAAACCAGGGAGATGTTCAAAGAAAAAAACAGAAGAACCAAGAATTTATGGTTGACGAAAGTAAGAAAAAATGGCACTCTTACTATGGGAAGCAAAATAAAATGAATAAAAACTAAGGATGTGAATATATGGGAAAGAAAGCAGGAAAGGTATATGTAGTAGGACATAAGAATCCAGATACTGATTCTATCTGTTCTGCAATTGCATATGCACACCTGAAAAAACAGCTGACTGGCAATGAATATGTGGCTAGAAGAGCCGGACAGATAAATGAAGAGACGCATTATGTTCTAAAGAAGTTTAAAGTGGATCCACCGGATTTGTTGTCCAACGTGAAATTGCAGGTAAAGGATATGGATATCCATAAGATGGAAGGTGTGGAACCAAATGTATCCATTAAAGATACCTGGGCAAAGATGAAGGAACAGAATGTCAAGACACTTCCGATTCTGAAGGACGAGGAATTGGTGGGTGTGATTTCTACCGGAGATATTGCAACTTCTTATATGGAAGTCTATGATAATCGAATTTTGTCTTCAGCAAAAACACAGTATCGTAATATTGTAAAGACTTTAGATGGAACGTTAATTACCGGAAATGAACATGGATATTTTACCAAAGGGAAAGTAACGATTGCAGCATCCAATCCAGATCTGATGGAAGAATTTATTGAAAAAGATGATCTGGTTATTCTGGGAAACCGTTATGAATCTCAGAGTTGTGCGATGGACATTGACGCAAGCTGTCTGGTAGTCTGCCAGGGAGCAGAAGTATCGGAAGAATTGATTCAACGTGCAGAAGAACAGAGTATTGTGATTATTAGCACTCCGCATGATACATTTACGGCAGCACGTCTGATCAATCAAAGTATTCCGGTTAAGCATTTTATGACAAAGACACCACTGGTTACTTTCCAGATGAATGATTATGTGGAAGATATCAAGGAAGTCATGACAAAAAAGAAATTCCGTGATTTCCCAATCCTTGATCGTCATGGACGTTTTAAAGGTCTGATATCCAGACGTCGTTTTATGGATGTCAGCAAAAAGAAAGTTATTCTGGTAGATCATAACGAAAAATCTCAGGCGGTCGATGGAATTGAAGAGGCTGAGATCGTTGAGATTATAGACCATCACAGACTGGGAAGTATCGAGACGATGGGGCCTGTATTTTTCCGTAACCAGCCAGTAGGATGTACGGCAACAATCGTATGTCAGATGTATGAGGAATCTGGTGTGAAGATTACGCCAACGATTGCTGGACTATTGTGTGCAGCAATTATTTCCGATACATTGCTGTTCCGTTCACCAACCTGTACGAAAGTCGATGAAAAGGCGGCGAAGAAGCTTTCCAAGATTGCAGGCATTGATATGGAACAGATGGCTGGAGAAATGTTCAAAGCAGGAAGTAATCTTCAGGGTAAAACTGCGGATGAGATCTGTTTCCAGGATTTCAAACAGTTTACGGTAAATGATACAGTGTTTGGAGTGGGTCAGATCAATTCTATGAATAAAGAAGAATTGGCAGAAATCCGGGAAATTATAGAGCCACATCTGCCGAAGGTGTTAGAAGAACAGAATCTGCAGATGATTTATTTTATGCTGACGGATATTCTGGATGAATCTACGGAATTAATCTGCTGTGGCAACAATGCCAAAGAGTATATTATTGATGCATTTGATTTAAAAGGGGGTACAGACAAGATTATATTAAAGGGAGTGGTATCCAGAAAGAAGCAGTTGATTCCAACGTTGGTAGGTGCTTTGCAGCAATAAAACAGCACTCAAAACTAAAAACAGTGAGGGATGAGATATGGGAAGACAGATATGGAGACCTGGCAATATGTTATATCCCCTTCCGGCAGTCATGGTAAGTGCGGCAGACCGTGAAGGAAATTCTAATATCCTGACGGTTGCATGGACAGGAACCATCTGCTCAGATCCTGCGATGTTATATATATCCGTAAGGCCGGAACGCTATTCATACCACATGATCAAAGAAACCGGAGAGTTTGTAGTGAATCTGACTACGGAGAAACTGGCCTATGCTACAGACTGGTGTGGGGTGAGATCAGGAAGAGATGTGGACAAATGGAAAGAAATGAAGCTCACAAAAGGGAAGGCAGAAAAGCTGGAGTATGCTCCGATTATTCAGGAAAGCCCGGTCAATATTGAGTGTAAAGTAACGGAAGTAAAGGAACTGGGATCACATCATATGTTTCTGGCAGAAGTGAAGGCTGTCCAGGTGGATGAAAAATATATGAAGAAAAATGGAAAGTTTGAATTGAATTCTACAGGACTTCTGACATATTCACATGGAGAATACTTGAGTCTGGGAACATCTTTGGGAACATTTGGATGGAGTGTCAGGAAAAAAGAAATGAAGAAAAAGAAATAAAATGCAGGAACGGGACGATAGAGATACATATCGTCCCGTTTGGTGTTTATTCATCTAAAGGTTTGATTTTCTGAAGATAGATATGGCGAAGCAGGATTGTAGACAGAATGACGGAGACAATCTCTGCAATCGGAATCGCCCACCATATTGCAGAAAGCCCGAATAATCTTGCAAATGTATAAGCGACCGGAAGAATCACAAAAAGTTGTCTGGCCGCAGATACGATCAAACTATAGATTCCATTTCCCAGTGCCTGGAATACGGAACCTGCAATGATACAATATCCGGCAAACAGGAAGCTGAGGCTGATAATCCGAAGCGCCGGTACGCCGATTGCCAGCATATTTTCTGAGGCATCGAACAGATTCCTAAGCAGAAAATCAGGAAGTGTCTGGAAGATTATGAGTCCAATCAGCATAATGGATATGGCAATCAGAACACTGAGTTGAATTGTCCGAATGATTCTTTTCTTATTTCTGGCACCATAATTATAGGCAATGATCGGAATCATGCCGTTATTCAGACCAAAGACAGGCATGAAAATAAAACTTTGTAATTTAAAATATACGCCGAATACAGCAGCAGCTGTTGAAGAAAAAATCAAAAGGATTTTATTCATGCCGAAAGTCATGACAGAACCGATTGCCTGCATGATAATAGAAGGGATTCCGACTTCGTAGATGGTCTTAATGGTCTGTAGATGCGGACGAAATCCTTTCAGGCTTATATTAATTTCCTTATTTTTTCTGATATTAAAGTAAAAAGACATGAATACAGCTGTAATCTGTCCGATAATTGTAGCAATGGCAGCACCTGCAACTTCTAATCTTGGGAATCCAAACCAGCCGAAGATCAGAATTGGATCCAGAATGATATTGATAATAGCTCCAGTGCCCTGGGTCATCATATTGTAAATGGTCTTTCCGGTAGACTGCAATAGCCGCTCTGAAGTAATCTGAAGGAAAATGCCGGCGGAACATAACGTAATAATGGTCAGGTATTGTGTACCATAGGTAATAATCTTTGTGTTATCTGTCTGAATTGTGAAGAAAAAGTGTGAGCCAATTCCGCCAAGCATGGCAAAGATGATACAACTTACGATACCAAGAAAAAGTCCGTTTTTAGCGGCATTATTAGCCCCGGTATAATTCTTTTCGCCGAGATTTCTGGAAAGAAGGGCATTGATTCCCACACCAGTTCCAGATGCAACAGCAATCATCAGAGACTGGATTGGGAAAGCGAGAGATACAGCAGTCAGAGCCTCTTCATTTAACTGCGCTACGAACATACTGTCAATTACATTATAAAGTGCCTGCACCAGCATAGAGATCATCATGGGCAGCGACATGTTGATTAATAATTTTGGAACCGCCATGGTTCCCATCTTGTTCTCCTGTACGGGAGTATCTTTTGTCTTAGTGTCTGACATTATAGAACCTCCTTGTAGACCTGAAACGTAGTGCTTATAGCATAGCATTAACATATATAGAATGCAATGAATCACATACCAGTTTCTGATGAAACATATAAATTAAAGAAAGAATAGATAGACGGGGTAATGTTTCGTGAAGAAAATTAGGCATTATAAGATAAAAATTCTGTGTGGATTGCTTTATACATTTTGCCTGCTCCAGATTTTGGGGATTTCGGTGTACTATGAAGAGAAAAAAGAAAGTGTGACAAAGTTGGATGATGCAATTGCCTTTGTCAGTTCCTCTATGGTAGAAGAGCCGCCGAAGATAGCGATTACATTTGACGATGGCCCAAGCAGTCAATGTACGGGAAGATTGCTAGACGGATTAAAGGAGAGAAATGTAAAGGCTACATTTTTCCTGATCGGAGAGAATGCCAAAGAGAATCCTGAACTGGTGAAACGACTGGATGAAGAGGGGCATCTGATCGGGAATCATACGTATCATCATGTAGAGATTACAAAGGTTTCTGATGAAGAAGCAAAAAAGGAAATTCTGGATACAAATGAAGTAATCACATCAATTACTGGAAAATCAGTGGAATATATGCGGCCGCCGTTTGGCCTGTGGCAACGTAATCTGGAGATGGAGATCGAGGTTCTTCCGGTCATGTGGACCATAGATCCTCTGGACTGGACGACGGAAAACGTAGATGAAATAGTAAATAAAGTAGTGACGGAAGCAGAAGAAAATGATATTATTTTGTTACATGATTGTTATGATTCCAGTGTGGATGCCGCACTTCGAATCATTGATATCCTGCAGAAAAAAGGATTTGAATTTGTAACAGTGGATCAATTAATTATGAATTAAAAGATCTGTCAGACCAAAGAATAAGAATATAAAAAAACAGACGGAACAGGAAGAAGAATATGGCGGTTCATGAATTTTCCAGAACGGAATTATTAATAGGAGAAGAAGGATTACAGAGATTAAGACATGCAACGGTGATGATACTCGGCGTCGGCGGGGTCGGGTCCCATTGTATCGAGGCGCTTGCAAGAAGCGGTGTGGGAAAGCTGATCCTGGTGGACAATGATACGGTGTCTCTGACCAATATTAACCGGCAGTCCATTGCATATCACAGCACAGTCGGACGATATAAAACCCGTGTGATGAAAGAGAGGATTGTAGATATCTGTCCACAGACGGAAGTGATTACTTATGAAATGTTCGTATTGCCTGAGAATATGGAGCAGATTTTTGAACAGAGACCAGATTATATTATTGATGCGATTGATACGGTCACAGCTAAGATCGCGCTGGTTGAAAAAGCTCTGGAATTGGATATTCCGATTATCAGCAGTATGGGAACAGGAAATAAACTCCATGGGGAGCTGTTTGAGATTACGGATATCAGCAAGACCAGTGTCTGCCCATTATGCAAAGTAATGCGTAAAGAATTGCGTGCCAGAGGGATTTATCATCTGAAAGTCGTGTATTCCAGGGAGAAGTCGATAGATGTGTCACAAGGAACGACGGACGAAGAGAAAGGAAGCAGAAGGTCATTGCCGGGAAGTGTGTCATTTGTTCCTCCAATCGCAGGACTTCTGCTTGCCGGTGAAGTGATCCGAGAGCTGATGGAAGAGGTGGAATAGATGGATTTATTTGATTATGTCAGAGAAAAAAATATGGATAAGGAAGCACCGCTTGCTTCCAGAATGCGTCCCACAACTTTGGAAGAAGTAGTGGGACAACAGCATATTATCGGAAAAGGGAAGCTTTTATATCGTGCGATTAAGGCAGATAAGTTAAGTTCCATTATATTTTATGGTCCTCCGGGAACCGGCAAGACAACACTTGCAAAGGTGATTGCACATACGACCAGTGCAGAATTTACCCAGATCAATGCCACAGTAGCCGGAAAAAAAGATATGGAAGAAGTTGTACTTAAAGCAAAAGAGATGCTGGGCATGTATCAGAGAAAGACGATTCTGTTTGTAGATGAGATTCATCGTTTTAACAAAGGGCAGCAGGATTATCTGCTTCCGTTTGTGGAAGACGGAACGATTATTCTCATTGGAGCAACGACAGAGAATCCATATTTTGAGGTAAATGGAGCGCTGATTTCTAGGTCAAGTATCTTTGAGTTATATCCGCTGGAGAAAGAAGATATTAAGACATTACTGCGTCGGGCAGTCTATGATGTAGAAAAAGGAATGGGAAGCTATGGTGCGGTAATTGAGGAGGATGCTTTGGAATTCCTGGCAGATGTCTCCGGGGGAGACGCAAGAAACGCACTGAATGCAGTGGAGTTGGGAATCTTGACGACGGAGAGAAATGGCGACGGAAAGATCCATCTTACACTGGATGTGGCTTCGGAATGTATCCAGAAGCGTGTGGTACGTTATGATAAGACGGGAGATAATCATTACGATACGATTTCCGCATTTATTAAAAGTATGCGGGGATCTGATCCGGATGCGGCGGTGTATTATCTGGCCAAAATGCTGTATGCAGGAGAAGATATTAAATTTATTGCAAGAAGGATTATGATCTGCGCTTCGGAAGATGTGGGAAATGCAGATCCTATGGCACTTACTGTGGCAGTATCAGCAGCCCAGGCCGTGGAACGGGTTGGAATGCCGGAGGCCCAGATTATTCTGTCTCAGGCAGTGTTGTATGTGGCAACGGCACCGAAAAGTAATTCTGCCTGCAATGCCATCTTCAGTGCAATGGAGAATGTAAAATCCCACAAGACAACGGTTCCGCCGCATTTGCAGGATGCTCACTATAAAGGCTCTCAAAACCTTGGACATGGAATCGGATATAAATATGCACATGATTATCCGGATCATTATGTAAAGCAGCAATATCTTCCAGATGAGATTCAGGATGCAAAATTCTATGAGCCAAGCGATAATGGACATGAAAAAGAGATCAAAGACTGGATGAAGTACCTTCGAAAGGAATGAGAAATAATGATACAAGATGAATATACAGATTCCCAGAGTTTGATTTCCGGCAGGGAAGAGATAGACCATGCATATCTTCATGAGCATGGAATAGAACATTGCCATGAACATAGTCATAGCCATGAGCATATGCATGACCATGGTCATGTTCATAGTCCGGAAGAGAAAAAAGCAGTGATAAACCGTCTGTCAAAAGCCATTGGCCATCTGGAAGCAGTCAAGCGTATGGTCGAAAAGGACGCAGACTGCAGTGACGTTCTGATCCAATTGGCAGCAGTACGTTCTGCCATCAATAATACCGGAAAAGTAGTACTGAAAAACCACTTGAATCACTGTATTGTAGAAGCAGTAGAAGAAAATGATATGGAAGCCATTGAACGCCTGAATCAGGCAATCGATAAATTTATGAAGTAGTGTCGTTTTGCAGTTGGCGAAAACGGTTGATGACGATGCGGAGGAATCCTTTTTGGTTGGAAAAGTTTGGCGATTGGGAATGTCAGGCGCAGGGATAGAATCAATCTATCCCTGCGCCTGACATTCCCAATCACAAAACCTAATCAACCAGATTCCCATCAATCCCAATGGTCACGACTTGCCAGGGGATGAATTTTCCACTTGTTTTTAGTGCTTCGGTTGCTGCCCGTTCAATTCCACCGCAGCAGGGGACTTCCATGCGGACGATAGTAAGACTTTTGATGGAATTGTTTTTAATGATCGCTGTTAATTTCTCTGTATAATCGCCTTCGTCTAATTTGGGACAGCCGATTAAGGTAATGCGGTTTTTGATGAAGCGATTATGAAAATCCCCATAGGCATATGCGGTACAGTCTGCCGCAATTAACAGGTCTGCATTTTCAAAATATGGTGCATTGACCGGAACCAGTTTGATCTGAACAGGCCACTGATTAAGTTGGCTTGGTGAAGGAGTGCATCCTGCGAATTCTGTTGGCTTTTCTTCTTTTGGTTCCCTCATTTCTGCAATCATTTTCTTGATATTCAGATGCTTTTGTACTGCTTCTTCATCGTATGCTGCGGCCTCTCGTTCTTCCAAAGTGATTGCGTTGGTCGGGCATACCGGAAGACAATTGCCGAGACCATCGCAATAGTCATCACGGATCAGCTTTGCTTTCCCGTCTATCATAGCAATGGCGCCCTCATGGCAAGCGGCAGCACAGGCTCCACATCCATTACATTTTTCTTCGTCTATATGAACCATTGTTCTTAGCATATAAGTACCTCCTTGATTTGTTGTATCTAATTTACTACAATTATAAAATAAAATATGTTGTTTTTCCAACGATTGGAGGAGCTTATGAAAATAAATATTGATATTTTGAAAAAATCTCCGTTGTTTATGGGAATTGAGCAGGAAGAGATAGAGAAGATAATGCCTGTTTTAGAAAGTAAGATGAAAGTATATCAGAAAAATGAGATGATACTTGGAGAGGAGGAACCGGTAGAGAATCTTGGGGTAATTCTAGAGGGATTTGTACAGGTAATATGTGAAGATGTATTTGGTAACCGTTCGATATTGGAACAACTTGGTCAAGGAGAACTGTTTGGGGCAGCATTTTCTTGTGCAGGAATCAAAAAAAGTCCAGTCAGCGTTGTGACAGTGACGGATTGTACTGTTTTACAGGTTCCTGTGAAGAAAATATTTGAATTGTCTGCTGAGGGTTCTCTATTACAGCAGAAGTTCTTTATAAATATGGTACAAATATTTGCGAGAAAAAACGTGATGCTGGGAGAAAAGATCCGCCATATTTCAAAACGAACTACTAGAGATAAATTATTATCTTATCTGTCCGAACAATCAAAAAGAGCAGGAAGCAGGCATTTTACCATTCCATTTAACCGACAGGAATTGGCAGATTATCTCTGTGTGGAGCGGAGTGCGATGTCAACGGAACTGGGGAAACTAAAAAAAGAAGGTATTCTTGATATGTGCAGAAGTGAGTTTTGGCTAAAGTAGAAAAAACATTGAGTTTTTATTATTTAAAATGTATAATCAGTTATAGAACGAATTGGGGAATGCTTCGCTGGAAGATTCCTAATTTACATTTTAGGAGGGAATATCATGAAAGTTTACGATTCAGTAAAAAAGGAAGAATTAGAAGTGGATGGAACAAAAGGATTGATCCAGATCATGAAGGATGGACGTCAGGTAGATTTATATCTGAAAGAAAAGAAATCTGACGCAGATGGTTATATGAGCTGGGATGTAGAACACTGGTCCAGTATTGATCCAAAGAGATTTATTCGTTGCTACTCATTAGAAGGAAGAGTATTGGGTGAATCTACCGGACATAATATCTATGACCTTGAAAATGAGTTTAAGCCGGAAGAAGCAGAAAAAATCGAGCTTAGTTAGGAATTTAGATGCGTTAGTTGGTAATTGAGGAGTGTACGGCAAAAGGGAGCTGGAGCGGCTGGCCTGTATCCGGTATCCTTCGCTTGGAATCCATAACAGAACAAAGAGCTGCAATTTCGTGACCGGACTGATTCACCGAGAAATTTGGATAATTTCTCGATTCAGCAGTCCTTTCGAATTTGGCTGGATGCCAAATTCTCACACGGAATTGCAGCTCTTTGTTCTGTAACGGATCCTAGCGCTTGGCTAGACGGATACAGGCCAGATGCTCCAGCTCCCTTGCGCCTGACATTCTCAATTACTGAACGATCTCATCCGAGAGGTATTCCCAGTGCGTAACACAATGGGGAACGATGTTTTTATATTATTCATCGTTATTTCGATAGATTTTTGATAATACTTTTCCACTTTTCATCATGCGCAGGAATCCTCCCTCATCTAAATTCATTTTATAAAAAATATGTAAACTATGTTGACAAATGAAAACCATAGTGATACATTAATAGTCGAAGATGTTAGCACTCCTTAAATTCGAGTGCTAACAGGGAAATCCGAAAGGAGGAGTACAGATGATAGCGGATCATGGACTTAGTGATCGTAAATTAAAAATTCTGCATGCAATCATTCAGAATTATCTTGAGACCGGCGAGCCTGTTGGTTCCAGAACGATTTCAAAATATACGGATTTGAATCTGAGTTCTGCAACGATTCGTAATGAGATGGCTGATCTGGAAGAGCTTGGTTACATTATACAGCCACATACGTCTGCTGGACGAATTCCTTCGGATAAGGGCTATAGACTTTATGTTGATATGTTGATGGAAGAGAAGGAACAGGAACTGAATGAGATGCAGGAGCAGATGCTGGATAAGGCAGACAAGATGGAACAGCTTCTGAAGCAGGCAGCGAAAGTTCTTGCCAGTAATACGAATTACGCAACAATGGTCTCTACACCAATGAACAGCGCGAATAAAATTAAGTTCATTCAGTTGTCTATGGTAGACGAGGAACAGATCATTGCGGTGATCGTACTTGGCGGTAATGTGATTAAGAACAAGATTATTAATATAGATGAACCACTCAGTAATGAAAATTTATTGAAGTTGAATATGCTTCTTAACACAACGTTAAATGGTATGTCTATTGAAGAGATTAATCTTGGATTGATTGCAAGGCTGAAAGAGCAGGCTGGAATACACAGTGCAGTGATTGGAAATGTTCTGGATGCAGTAGCGGATGCCATTCAGATCGATGAAGATATGCAGATCTATACAAGTGGTGCTACGAACATATTTAAGTACCCGGAATTGAGTGATAATCAGAGTGCTCAGGAAATTATCAGTGCTTTTGAAGAAAAGCAGCAATTGACGGAACTAGTGACACAGACGCTGGCAAAAGAAGATAATACAGGGATTCAGGTATATATTGGTGATGAGACACCGGTACAGACTATGAAGGATTGTAGTGTTGTCACCGCAACTTATGAATTGGGAGATGGCATGAAGGGAACCATAGGTATTATCGGACCAAAAAGAATGGATTATGAACATGTATTGAAATCTATGAAACGGCTTCAGAATGAGCTGGATCGGATGTTTCATAAAAAAGAATAAGAAAGGTGGAATAACCCTTGGAAAATAATCAGGAGAAGAGCCAGGAAGAGATGGTAAAAGAAGCAGTTGAGGAGGCAAAGAAAGCTGTTGCAGAGCAGACAGAAGCCGACGAAAAAGCTGCAGAAGAAACTGGCGACGAAAGAGATAATGAAGTAGAATCAGAAGCGGACGCTGCTACAAAAGAAGATGCTGAATCAGATGAAATTGCTGACGAAGCAGAAGCCAAGAACAGTGATGAATCCAAATCTGAAAAAAAGATATTTGGCAAGAAGAATAAAAAAGATAAAAAGGACGAGAAGATCGAAGAACTGACAGACAGACTTACTCGTCAGATGGCTGAGTTTGATAACTTCCGCAAGCGTACAGAAAAGGAAAAATCCCAGATGTATGAAATAGGAGCGAAAGATATCATAGATAAGATTCTTCCGGTAGTTGACAATTTCGAGCGTGGGCTTGATGGTGTCAAGGAAGAAGAAAAGAACGATCCCTTCATCCAAGGAATGGAGATGGTGTATAAACAGTTATTGACTACACTGGAAGGAGTAGGGGTCAAGCCTATCGAAGCGGTAGGCAAAGAGTTCAATCCTGATTTCCATAATGCAGTGATGCATGTGGAGGATGAAAACTTTGGTGAGAATATTGTAGCCGAAGAATTCCAAAAAGGATATATGTACCGTGACTCTGTAGTGAGACACAGTATGGTAAAAGTAGCAAACTAAATTGAACTTCATTTTAAAATAATTAGGAGGTCTTTATAATGGGCAAAATTATAGGTATTGACTTAGGAACAACAAACAGTTGTGTAGCTGTTATGGAAGGTGGCCAGCCAACGGTCATCGCAAATACAGAAGGTGCAAGAACAACACCATCTGTTGTAGCATTTTCAAAAACAGGAGAGCGTCTGGTAGGTGAACCTGCAAAACGTCAGGCAGTAACAAATGCTGAGAGAACAATCTCTTCTATTAAGAGAGAAATGGGCAGCGATTACAGAGTTACAATTGATGACAAGAAATATTCTCCACAAGAGATTTCTGCTATGATTCTTCAGAAATTGAAAGCAGACGCAGAAGGATATCTTGGAGAAAAGGTAACAGAAGCTGTTATCACAGTTCCTGCTTATTTTAACGATGCTCAGCGCCAGGCAACAAAAGATGCTGGTAAGATTGCAGGTCTTGATGTAAAACGTATCATCAACGAGCCTACAGCTGCAGCTCTGGCATATGGTCTTGATAATGAAAAAGAACAGAAGATCATGGTATATGACTTAGGTGGTGGTACATTTGATGTATCAATCATCGAAATTGGTGATGGTGTCATCGAAGTATTGTCTACAGCTGGTAATAACAGACTTGGTGGTGATGATTTCGACCAGAAGATCACAGATTATATGATTGCTGAATTCAAGAAACAGGAAGGTGTTGATTTATCTACAGATAAGATGGCACTTCAGAGATTAAAAGAAGCTGCTGAGAAGGCTAAAAAAGAATTGTCTTCTGCAACAACAACGAATATTAACCTTCCATTCATCACAGCAACAGCAGAAGGTCCAAAGCACTTTGATATGAATCTGACAAGAGCAAAATTTGATGAATTGACACATGATCTCGTACTGAAGACATCTGAGCCTGTACAGAGAGCACTTTCAGATGCAGGAATCACAGCATCTGAGTTAGGTCAGGTATTATTGGTTGGTGGTTCTACACGTATCCCGGCTGTACAGGAAGAAGTAAAACGTCTTACAGGTAAAGAGCCAAGCAAATCTCTGAACCCAGATGAATGTGTAGCACTTGGTGCTTCTGTTCAGGGTGGTAAACTTGCCGGAGATGCAGGAGCTGGAGACATCCTTCTTCTTGATGTAACTCCATTGTCACTGTCTATTGAGACTATGGGTGGTGTTGCTACAAGACTGATCGAGAGAAATACAACAATTCCTACCAAGAAGAGCCAGATCTTTTCTACTGCAGCAGACAATCAGACAGCCGTTGATATCAATGTCGTACAGGGTGAAAGACAGTTTGCAAGAGATAACAAGTCTCTCGGACAGTTCAGACTGGATGGAATCGCACCGGCTCCACGTGGAGTACCGCAGATTGAAGTTACATTCGATATTGATGCAAATGGTATCGTAAATGTATCTGCGAAAGATCTTGGAACAGGAAAAGAACAGCATATTACCATTACTGCTGGCTCTAATATGTCCGATGAAGATATTGAAAAAGCTGTAAAAGAAGCAGCAGCATTCGAAGCTCAGGATAAGAAACGTAAAGAAGGAATTGATGCTAAGAACGATGCAGATGCATTACTTTTCCAGACTGAGAAGGCACTTGGTGAAGTTGGGGATAAGATTGATGCAGCAGACAAAGCAGCAGTAGAAGCTGACTGCAAGGCATTAAAAGAAGTCCTTGATAAAGTAAATATGGATGATATTTCAGATGCACAGGTCGCAGAGATGAAAGCTGCAAAAGATAAACTGATGGAAAGTGCACAGAAAGTATTTACAAAGATGTATGAGCAGGCTGGAGCTGCGGCAGGTGCAGGCCCGAATCCGGGCGCAGGCGCAGGTCCAAATCCAGGCCCGAACCCAGGAGCAGGTCCGGCACCGGACGGTTTCCAGGGAGACGATGTTGTAGATGGAGATTATAAAGAAGTCTAATACACTTGGCGAGGTTCTTGTAAGCTTGGTGTGAAGGCTGTTCCGCGGAACTCAGTAATACCAGACAGAGCTGAGCTTCGCGGAACTTCCTTATGTCTTGAAATAAATCTTAAGATTAGAGAAGAAAGGGATAGACGATGGCAGAATCAAAGAGAGATTACTATGAAGTGCTTGGCGTCAGCAGAGATGCGGACGAAGCGACTTTAAAAAAAGCATACAGACAGGTTGCCAAGAAATATCATCCTGATATGAATCCCGGTGATGCAGAGGCTGAAAAGAAGTTTAAAGAAGCTTCGGAAGCTTATGCAATTCTGAGTGATCCGGAAAAGCGTCGTCAGTATGACCAGTTCGGCCATGCGGCTTTTGAAGGCGGTGCCGGCGGAGCTGGTGGTTTTGGTGGATTTGATTTTAATGGAGCAGATTTCAGCGATATTTTCGGTGATATATTTGGCGATTTATTCGGGGGCGGCGGACGCAGAGGCCGTGCCAGCCAGGGCCCAATGAAGGGTATGAATATCCGTAAGAGCGTAAGGATTACGTTTGAAGAGGCAGTGTTCGGATGTGAGAAAGAATTAGAAGTTGTATTGAAAGATCCATGTCCAAAATGTGGCGGTACCGGTGCAAAAGCGGGCACTTCGCCAGAGACTTGTCCAAAATGTGGCGGAAAGGGTCAGGTTGTATATACGCAGCAATCCTTCTTTGGAACTGTTCAGAATGTGCAGACTTGTCCGGATTGTGGTGGAACAGGAAAAATCATTCGTGAAAAATGTCCGGATTGTGGCGGAACAGGATATATTTCCAGCAAGAAAAAGATATCTGTTACTATTCCGGCAGGTATTGATAATGGTCAGAGTGTTCGCATTCGTGATAAGGGTGAGCCTGGAACAAATGGCGGACCAAGAGGAGATCTGTTGGTAGAAGTGGTTGTATCCAGACATCCAATCTTCCAACGCCAGGATATGCATATCTTTTCAACTGTTCCAATTTCATTTGCACAGGCAGCGCTTGGAGCAGATATCCGAATTAAGACAGTGGATGGAGAAGTCATCTATAACGTGAAGCCAGGAACTAAAACGGATACCAAAGTACGCCTGAGAGGAAAGGGTGTTCCATCCGTACGGAATTCACAGGTTCGTGGAGATCATTATGTAACGCTGGTCATCCAGACACCAGAACACTTAACTGCTGAAGCCAAAGAAGCACTCCGCAAGTTCGATGAGCTGTCAGGAAATTCACTTCATGCAGCAGAGGATCATTCGGAACATAAAGGAACCAAAAAGAAAAAAGGATTTATGGATAAAGTTAAGGAAGCCTTTGATGAATAAGTCATCAAGGGCTTCCTTTTTCTATATTTGCCGTCTGTGGCGTCCAATTACCAGTGCGGCAACGAGAAAGGCTGCCGCAAAGAGAAGCTGGATACCATAACCGGTCAGAAGTGAATGGAACTGACTTTGACTCAGATGCCCATTGGAAGCGAGGAGACTATTGTTGATTTCATACCAGTATGCTGGAAGGAAATGTGCCACTGTTTTGATGCCTTTGTTTAAGATATCTATACTTACGAAGACACCACAGAGAAAGGACATGCCCAATGTCAATACATTGACAACGGCGCTTACGGTCTCTTCCCGGTGTACCAGTGTTCCTACAAGAAACGCCAGTGTCAATGAGACAAGAGTCATGATCAGGCTGTTGATCAGGTAGTAGGGCAGATGTGCGTCCTGAAGAAAATTTTTGCCGTATACCAGAATCGGGAGGAAGGCGCAGATAGCCCATACGACAAAACCAATTACCATAAATCCTAGAACGAGCTGAAGATTCTGGCTGTTGCTGGAGACAGCAGAACAGAGCATTCGTTTTCGGATATCGGGTTTATTAAAAGCAATCATGATAAAGCTTAATGCATAACAGAGGATGCTCATCAATATATATGGCATATACTGGAACATAAAAGCATGACCAGGCATCTGTCCGCCAAGTCCATTTTTATCTATCATAGAGACGTCTGATTCAATAGAAGTATTGTTCTGGACTTCGCTGATTGCCTCTGTTAATGAAAAACCACAGGATGTCAGAATGCGCACATCATTTAAAAATGTATTGATCTGTTGGTCTACATAATATCCGCTGTTACTTCCGGGAACCTTTGTGACAGAAAGTTTTTCGTCACCGTTTAGACAGAGTTCTTCAAAATCATCCGGTATGGTAACCACATAATAGATTTCGCGGTAAAAAAGTCTTTCCTGCAGGATACTTTTATCATCTGGTAATTCCTTAATATTATGATAATGAGACAGGTACTCGGTAAGTCCTTGGGCAAGTGCTTTGCCGTCATGGTCAATGACAGCTATGTCCAGTCTTTCTGCTTCAAAAGTAGTCTGAGTGTCTCCACCGGTTATTTTCTGAATGGTCAGGCAGATGGTCAGAAAGATGGCAAGATACATGATGAGTGTGCCGATATTTTGTTTTGCAACGGTTAGAAATCCTTTAAATACTGTCATAACGTTCCCTCCTGACACTGAAAAATGCAACCGCCAAAAGCAGAATACTCATAACGGCAAGTATGAGAATACAGCGAGTAAAACGCTGCATATCGTTGTAGATTCCCATGCAATAGAAGGCATCACTCAATACAGCGGCCGGATTGATGCGGTTTATGATTGGACAGTGAAGCTCAATGATATTCTTCATATTTCCAAACATCAGACCTGCCAGGAATCCCGGGAATAAAGTAATGGCGACTGTGAGCCCGTATTTCAGGTCTATGGATAGCCGGCTGACACATCCCAGTGTAATTCCAATACATACACCAATGATACTTCCCATCAGGTTCACCAAAAGAAGTGCTGGCAGATTATCCCCCAGGCTGATTCCCAGAACCTTTGTGATATAGAGATTCAGAATCAGCATATTGATAAAGTGGATGGCAACCAGTACAAACATATCAATGCATATTAATGTCAGGCGATGGGTGGGTGTGATACTCCGGCGCATACCGAGCGGACTTAAGTTTGCCTGGGAGTCAAAGCTTGACCGGATTCCCAGAAATGCGCCTGACAGGCATGCATAGGCGATTAAAGCAAAGAAATACTGGACAGATGGGTTCATAGATTTACCGCCTAATGAGGTCTCCTTTGTCATCTCTTTGTAGTCACTCATTACTTCTAGTGCGTGTTCTAGATGTTCTGGATGTGAGGAGGTGATTTTCTGAAGCATGGCAGCGCTCTGGTTATAATTATCCAGAAGTGCAGTCAGGATACTTTCATTGAGTCCGCTCTTGCTGACCGTCAGTGCAGGTGTTTCGCGTACGTAGAAGATCCCTGTGATATCCCCTTCATTCAATGCATGGAGAGCAGCTGATTCTGATGAAATGTCCTGGATATTCAGTGTTTCCGGATCCAGTTGCTCTAAAAAGGAAAGGAACACAGAAGCATTCTCGGATGAGGAATCTTCTTCAATCACTGTGACTTTCACAGGTTCCCACTCGGCTTCTCCTGTAGATGCAAGACCGGAAGATGCAAAAGCAAAATAGAAAAAGGTTCCAAGAATAATCGGGAAAGCCAGTGCCCAGAACATAGAACTTATATCTCTTAGATTCTGTTTGAATCGATATTTGATCAAATGCAGCATAAAGTACCTCCTAATCTCTGAGTTCTTTGCCGGTGATTTCGAGGAAGACGTCATTCAGCGTCGGTAGTTCGGAAAAAACACGCCCAAAAGAAATGTCTCGTTCTTGCAGGTAATTTAATATACGTACAAGATTGTGCTTGGCGCCGCTTAAACGGATTTTCAGTACCTGGTTATCATAAATCACATCAAATACATGTGGAAGTGTACGGATATCCGTCAGAAGTTCTTCGTCCAATGCAATCGCTTCTATGGTAATCGTCTCTCCTGTCTTAATCATTTTCTTTAATTCTTCGGTTGTTCCGGTTGCCAGAACCCGTCCGTGGTCGATAATTGCTATCCGTGAGCAGATTTGTTCCACTTCTTCCATGTAATGAGAAGTATAAATGATGGTGGAGCCCTGACGATTCAGAGAGAGGATTCCTTCCAGAATCTTGTTACGGCTCTGTGGATCTACGGCGACAGTTGGCTCATCCATGATGATAAGCCGAGGTTTGTGGACGATTCCGCAGGCGATATTCAGCCTTCTTAAAAGACCGCCGGATAGTTTTTTGGGGCGCATTTTCTGGAAATCTTCCAGTCCTGCGAATTCGATGGCTTCTTCTACCAGTTCTTTCCTTTTGGATTTATCTTTGACATAAAGCCCGCAAAAATAATCGATATTTTCACGGACAGTCATCTGGTCAAAGACTGCTACATTTTGCATGACGACACCGATATTTTTCTTGATGTCATAGCTGTTCGGCTGCATCTCTTTTCCGAAAATCGTGATAGTTCCCTTGTCGTATTTCAGTAGGGCAAGCATGCAGTTGATTGCGGTTGTCTTACCGGAGCCATTCGGTCCTAACAGTCCGAAGATCTCGCCCTCTTCAATGTCCAGATTTAAGTGATCTAATGCCACCAGATTCCCGTAACGTTTTACAAGATTTTCAATATGAATCATGGCAATGCCTCCATTTCTCAATGTTTTTCGGATACTTGTAGTATAAGAAAAACTTGTTTATAATGATAGTGTCAAGTGTCAGAAATGACATGTGACAAATGTCATATTATGAATGGAGAAAAGGATGAGACGAATTGTTGATCAGACCTTGTTAATCATATATTGCTTTGTGATACTTCTTCTGGTTCCGGTCAATACGGCATATATCAGCGCGTTTCTTATATCAGTTATCTTCGCCTGTGCCAATGAGTATCTATTTTCAAAGAAATGGAACGGAGTTTTGACGATATTGTATATAGCTGCTTCCTTCTTCTGGCCAGAGTTTCTGTTTTTTACTCCAGTCATCTTGTATGGTGTGTTGAGGGTATCTAATTTTTTTCTTGGCATAATATTGGTCATCTTGGCATTGTATACATATTTCCCTGGTCAGATCAAGATTCTGTGTGTGCTGGGGATTGGCTATGGAATGGCGGGGATTTTGCAGGAATATGCAAAAAATTATGAAGCATTGGAAGAAAAGCTAAAGATGACGCAGGATAACAGTGCAGAGCTGAATATTCTCCTGAAAGAGAAGAATCAGAATCTCCTGAAGCGACAGGATTATGAGATCTATACGGCTACATTGCGGGAACGCAATCGGATTGCAAGAGAGATTCACGATCATGTTGGTCATATGTTGTCTCGGGCAATTTTGATGGTAGGGGCAATGAAAGCAATTTCAAAAGAAGAGAATATGAAAGAACCGTTAGACCATCTGGAAGACACGTTAAATGTTGCTATGACAAATGTACGTGAAAGTGTCCATGATCTTCATGATGACGCAGTGAATCTAAAAGAAGTATTAGATAATCTGATTAAAGAATATACATTTTGTCCAGTGCAATTGATCTATGATATGGGATATTATGTACCAAGAGAAGTAAAATACAGCTTTATTGCGATTGTGAAGGAAGCATTGAACAATGTAATGAAACACAGCGATGCTACAAAAGTTCAGATCGTAGTACGGGAACACCCTGGGTTATATCAGTTGATTGTGGAAGATAACGGAACTGATTGTTTGAAAAAGGAAGTTGTGGAAAGATCGGAGATTCACAGGGGAATCGGACTTCGTAATATGGAAGAACGAACGAAAGCATTACAGGGAACGATGCAGATATCGGTGAAGCAGGGATTTCGCATATATATTACCATTCCCAAGAAGGAGGAGACGGCGTGAAGATCATAATTATAGATGATGATGTGTTGGTGGCTGGAGCATTGAAAACTATCTTAGAGATGGATAGCGAGATACAGGTGTGCAGCACCGGACAGGATGGAAAGGATGCAATAGTGTTATATCGGACATTCCGGCCAGATGTACTTTTGATGGATATCCGTATGCAGAATGTAAGCGGACTGGAGGCATCCAGACAGATATTAGAAGAAGATCCTCAGGCAAGGATTCTTCTGCTCACTACATTTTCTGATGATGAATATATTGTGAAAGCCTTGACTTATGGCGTGAAGGGGTATCTTTTGAAGCAGGATTATCAGAATATTCTGCCGGCTATCAAAGCGGTGTATGCCGGGCAGACTGTATTTGGAACAGAGATTGTCTCCAGAATTCCAGAGCTTCTGCAAGAGAAAAAGACCTATGACTGGAAAGCGCATGATATCAGTGAAAAAGAACTTCAGGTCATTGCATTGGTGGCAGAAGGACTGAGCAATCGGGAAATCGCAGGGGAACTGTTCTTAAGTGAAGGAACTGTGCGAAATTATATCAGTAGCATTCTGGATAAAATGGGATTAAGAGACCGGACACAGCTTGCGGTCTATTATCTGAATACGCAAAGATAAAAGAAAGGAACAAGATATGGAAAAAGAAAAATATCTCTCCGGTGAATTAACAGCGATACTTCCTGTCAATGGACAGATCTTGAATATGGAACCACTGGAGCAGGTCAATGGATATCAGATATGTCCGGGATTTTATATGTTTGACGGCGCAACACCGATTCCTGAGGGTGTGAATTTTACGATACATTCCCAGGGAGCGACGGCCTGTGAGTTATTGTTATATCACCGGAAAGCAGAGAAACCCTATGCTGTCATACCATTTCCAGAGAATTATCGGATCGGCAATGTATATTCCATGATCGTCTTTGGATTAAATGTGGAAGAATTCGAGTATGCGTATCGTCTGGATGGTCCTTACGATCCGAAGAAAGGATTGCTCTTTGACAAGGAACATGTTCTTCTGGACCCTTATGCCAAAGCTGTTACCGGGCAGAGTACCTGGGGAAAGCGGGTCAGTCCGGCCGGATACCGCGCCAGAGTAGTGCGTAATAATTTCTACTGGGGAGCTGAGGTATGCCCCAAGATACCAATGGAAGAACTGGTTATCTATGAGTTGCATGTGCGTGGTTTTACGAAGATGGCAAAGGATGTGAATGCCCCGGGAACCTTTGCCGGAATTCAGGAGAAGATTCCTTATCTGAAGGAACTGGGCGTTAATGCCATTGAACTGATGCCGATTTTTGAATTTGATGAATTGAGTGAATGTCGCACAGTGGACGGCAAAGAACTGTTAAATTACTGGGGATATAATACGGTCAGCTTTTTTGCGCCCAATACCAGTTATGCTTCTGCTGTGGAATACAACCGGGAAGGTACAGAGTTAAAACAATTAGTAAAGACCTTGCACGAGAATGGAATAGAGGTCATTCTGGATGTAGTGTTCAATCATACGGCAGAAGGAGATAAGGATGGGCAGTTTATTTCGTTTAAAGGCTTTGACAATAATATCTATTATCTTCTGACTCCAGAGGGGGAATATTATAATTTCAGCGGTTGTGGAAATACCATGAACTGTAATCATCCCATTGTGCAGAACCTGATCATTGACTGCCTTCGTTATTGGGTGACAGATTATCGGATTGACGGGTTCCGGTTTGACCTGGCTTCTATTCTTGGGAGAAATGAGGATGGTTCTCCGATGGAAGTACCGCCGCTTTTAAGAGCTCTTGCACAGGATCCATTGTTAGGAGATACGAAACTGATCGCAGAAGCCTGGGATGCAGGTGGATTGTATCAGGTAGGGAATTTTCCTGCATTTAACCGCTGGTCAGAATGGAATGGAAGATATCGGGACGATATGCGGGAATTCTTAAAAGGCGGTCTGTGGAGTGCCCAAGGAGCAGCGGAACGATTGATTGGTTCCCCGGATCTTTATGATCCGGCTGTTCGCGGAAAGAACGCTTCTGTTAACTTTATGACCTGTCATGATGGATTCACTTTGTATGATCTCTATTCTTATAATGTGAAGCATAATGAAGCCAATGGCTGGAATAATACGGATGGAAGTAACGATAATCGCAGCTGGAACTGTGGTGTGGAAGGTCCGACTGATGATCCAGAAGTCTTGCAACTTCGAAAGCGCATGATCTGGAATGCGTGTGCTACATTGATGGTCAGCAGAGGCGTTCCCATGTTTCTCGCTGGGGATGAATTTGGAAACACACAGTTTGGCAATAACAATGCTTACTGTCAGGACAATGAAGTCTCCTGGCTGGATTGGGAATTGCAGGAAAAGAATCAGGATATCTGGAAGTTCTTTCAATACATGATTCATTTTCGTAAGAACCACCCAAGTATTCTGGGAATATGTAAACCTGCCAGATGCGGTCTGCCGGAGGTGAGCCTTCACGGAGAACATCCATGGAAAGATCACTATAATGACCAGACGAAAGTGATTGCTGCAATGTATGCTGGATATGATTCGGTAAAAGGACAGGATGATATCGTATATGTCATTATCAACGCATTCTGGGAACCGGTGGAGGTTACGCTTCCAACACTGCCGGGAGGAATGGAGTGGAAGATGGCAGTAGATACAGGGAATGAGAAGAAGGGATTTTATGAAGAGCCGGTTGTGATTGGGCAATCAGAGATAGCGATGAGAGAAAGAACTGTGATGGTAGTGACGGCATATAGATATAACCTATAATTAAGTATACATATAAGAATCACCGATTTGTGTGAATATAAATAGCAGGTATATAATATTACTATGTTATTTTATATAAGCATGAGGAGGATACTTATGAAAAAGAAAATGTTAAGTGTATTATTGTGTGTTGCAATGATCGCTGGCCTGGCAGCAGGATGCTCAGGGAAAAAAGAAGAAGAAAAGACTGAGGAAGAAAAGACAAAGCTTGTGATTGGTACATCTTCCGTATCTGTTGATCTGGCACAATCTGGAGTGGAAGCCCTGGAAGAGATGGGATATGAAGTAGAGGTAAAGGTATTTGACGATTATTTTCTCCCAAATGAAGCGTTAGCAGAAGGTTCTCTGGATGCAAATTTATATCAGCATGAACCATTTATGGATACATATAATGAGGAAAAAGGAACTGACATCATCATGATGGAACCAAAGTTATGGAACTTCTGGGCAGGACTTTATTCTGCGAAAGCTGATAAAGTGGAAGATCTTCCAGATGGAGGTATCATCGGTGTTGCAGAGGATGCTTCCAATTTAAGTGAAGATTTGAAACGTCTGGAATCTCTGGGATTAATTAAACTTACAGATGAAGAAAAGGATCTGTATGATATTGCAGATATTGTTGAAAATCCACATAATTATGAATTTGTACGTGGAGACCACAGTAAGTATCTGAACCAGGATGATTATACAGCTATTATTGGAACATCTAATACAATGGCATCTGCCGGTGTTGATCCTACAGAGCATCTTTTGGAAAAATTTGTAGATGATTCTCTGGCACTTGGTATGTGTATTATGGCAGAGAATAAGGATACACAATGGGCAAAAGATATAATGGAAGCTTATACATCAGACAAAGCAAAGGAAGCTGTAGATCCTTCAACAGGTTTTGAAGCGTTATTTTAATAACTAAACGAATAAGTAGGGATGCCTGGTAAAACAGACATCCCTTATTTATACAGTGATAAAGGAGACATTATGATTGAAATACGGGAGTTACAAAAGTCATTTGGTGACTTGCAAGTATTAAAAAATATTAATCTTACAATTGAAGACGGAGAAATCTATGGACTTGTTGGAAAAAGTGGGGCAGGAAAATCTACATTGCTTCGGTGTATTAATGGATTGGAACATTATTCTTCAGGCAGTCTTAAAGTTGATGGAGTTGAAGTGAAAGATTTGGATAGAAAGGGTCTTAGAGATTTCCGCAAAGGAGTATCTATGATATTTCAGCATTTCCCAATGCTTTCCCGTAAAACAGTATATGAAAATATCGCATTTCCAATGCGTTGCTGGGGATATGATAAAGCAACAATAGATAAAAGGGTCAGAGAACTTGCAGAATTGGTGGGTATTTCAGAAAAACTGAATCAACGGCCTCGCCAGCTTTCAGGTGGACAACAACAGAGAGTGGCAATCGCGAGAGCATTAACTATGGAGCCGAAAATTCTTCTTAGTGATGAAGCTACTTCTGCGCTGGATCCAGTGACGACACGTTCTATATTAAAGCTTTTAAGGGATATCAATGAAAAGCTTGGTATTACCATTATTATTGTTACGCATCAGATGTCAGTGATCAAAGATGTATGTCAGAAAGTATCTCTTCTTGATCAGGGATGCCTGGTTGTCTCTGGAAAAGTAGATGAATTGTTTATGAATCAGCCGGATGAATTAAAGACCTTTTTAGGAGAAGAGAAATTTGAGGTTGACTGTGAGGGAATTAATGTGCAGATTATGTTATCGGAAGAGGATGATTCCCGGAATATTGTAAGCAGGATGTCAAGAGAACTTGGAATTGACTTTACCATTATTAATGGAGAAATGGAGAGGTACAGGGATAAATATCTGGGGTCCATTTTAATTAATTTTCCGAAAGAGCAGAAAGAAAAGGTTGAGACATATCTGAAAGAAAGTCATGTGATCTGGCGTTATTATCATACAGATAAGGAGGGAGAAATATGTCAAGATTCTTAACGGAATATCAATTGAATTTTTGGGAAAGAGTGCTGTCCCCGGCGTTTTTGGATACGATTGAGATGGTTGCTATTACGACATTGTTTGGTACGATATTTGGTTTTTTGATAGCCGTTATATTGTTGGTCAGCAATAAGGATGGTATCCGTCCGAATAAATATATATATGGAGTGGTTAGCTTCCTGGTAAATGTGATTCGTTCTTTTCCGTTTTTGATTTTGATGATTCTTTTGCTTCCGTTTACAAAACTTGTTGCAGGAACCTCCATTGGAGTAAGAGCTGCGGTGGTTCCGTTGATTGTCTCTGCGGCAGCTTTTATCGCGAAGCTGATAGAGAATGCAATGCAGGAAGTTGACCGAGGACTGATAGAAGCTATGAAGTCGTTCGGAATATCGGAAGCCCAAGTTGTATTTCGCGTAATGTTAACAGAAGCTCTTCCGTCAATTATATCTGGAATTATTCTTGCAATGGTATCTATTCTTGGATGTACTGCTATGGCAGGAGCGATGGGAGCAGGAGGAATCGGATCGGTTGCGATTACATATGGCTATCAGAAGTTCAATTATCCAGTTATGGGATTAACGGTTGCGATTTTGATTATTTTTGTAGAGATTATAGAAGCAATTGGAAAATGGGTTTATCGGAAAATGAAGTGATTCTAAGGGGCAGTTCGTATGAGCTGCCCCTTATTAAGTGATATGTGTTGTATCGATTGCTGGTGCAGATTTTTTTGGATACAAGCGAAGTTATTCCCAGTTTGATGGCTGAACTGGATATTTTGCACATTGTCTTGCTGCGCGCATATAAGCATCGATATTTTCAAGAGGTGCCTTGACTGGGATATCACATCCGGGAGCGATAGTGAATCCACGTGGATTGTCCCAACATTTGGCGAAACATTCTTTGACTGCCTGCTCGATGGAAGCCGGTGTCCCTTCCAGGATTTCCACAGGAGAGACATTTCCCATAATGGATAATTTATCGCCTATTGTTTCTTTGGCATAGCCAATATCTACAGCACTATCGATACTGATTCCGCGAATACCCATCTCGGTAAAACATTCCAGAAGCTTGGAAGTGTCACCGCAGATATGGAAGCCGGCGCCACGGCATCCCCATTCTTTCCACTGTTCCATGACTTTTTTATAATACGGTGTAACAAATTCCTGAAATTGCTTTGGGGATACCAGTGAAGCGGTAGGCTCAGCCAGACCGATACCAATCTGATTTTCTACAAATTTTCTGCCTACTTCAATGGTCGCATCAGCTGCAAAGTCCAGAAGTTTGTGAAGTCCTTCGGGATCTTTTCTCATTGCTTTTAATACGGTAGTAGTCCCGGCAAGGTTGGCAGCGGTGGTGAATGGTCCCATAAATCCTACGCCAGTGAAGATCTCATCATTCAATTCATCCTGAATGATGCGGACGGCATCAAAAGCTATCTGAGCATTCTTATCATTTTCAAAGCGCAGGTTTTCAAGATCAAGCTGGTCTACATCGGAAATGTCTTTTAATATAGCATTTTTAATCATTGGAATACCTGTCGGATCATAGGTGGATTCTGCACCGAAAGCTACCGGAATACCGTCAAGCCGATAGTTAACGCTAAGGCCATCCTGTCCAAAACGCCTGTAACTTTCCATCAGCCAATGGGCGCGGGATTTGGCTTCTGTAAAGGCTTCATCATATAGATAGAATATTTTTAAAATTCCTATATTTCTTTTGTGTCTTATGTTACAATCTTTACTGGATGTATCAAATGAGAAGAGGATAGAGAGGTTATGACACAACAGGATTCGGCAAATCTGAATATTAACTGGCGAGTTTTTTATCGAAATGTATTTGCACTGGTAGTACCGATGGCACTTCAGAATCTGATTAATGTTGGTGTTACGGCGATTGATGTTGTTATGCTTGGAAAGGTCGGAGAGACGGCTCTTTCAGGTTCTTCGCTGGCAGGACAGATTCAGTTTATTATGATGCTTCTGTTTTTCGGGATTACTTCGGGAGCTACCGTGCTGACTGCGCAGTATTGGGGAAAGAAAGATACCAGAACCATTGAGAAGATATTGGGAATGGGGCTGTCTGTTTCTCTTGTGGTAGCTGCTGTATTTACCATTGCGGCGCTTCTGATTCCAGAGACACTTATGCGGATATATAGTTCAGATGTTGAAGTGATTACAGAAGGTGCAAGATATCTTCGTATTGTTGGGCTTTCTTATCTATGTATTGCTGTGACTCAGGTGTACTTGAATATTATGCGAAGCATTGAGAGAGTGTTGATTGCTACTTTTGTGTATTTTATGTCGCTGGTTGTAAATGTGGTGGTAAATGCATTGCTGATTTTTGGTCTGTGTGGTTTCCCAAAGCTTGGGATTGTAGGTGCAGCCATTGGTACTTTGTGCGCAAGAATCACAGAGACCGTGATTGTTCTTGTCTATGCCAGAACAAGGAACCGTGATGTCCGTATCCGTCTGTATGATATGTTTCACATTGATAGAGTATTGCTGAGAGATTACATGGTATATGCTATGCCGGTTGTGTTAAATGAACTGATGTGGGGTCTGGGAAGCTCTGCCAATACAGCCGTCATTGGACATATGGGCAGTGCTGCGGTGGCGGCTAATTCCGTGGCACAGGTAGCAAGGCAGCTGGCTACGGTTGTTGTGTTTGGAATCTCGAATGCCACGGCAATCTACCTTGGCAAGACGATTGGAGAGAGACAGATCTTACATGCAAGGGCATATGCAAAACGGTTCGTTGGATTAAGCCTTCTGTTAGGGACGATCGGCGGAGGAATTATTCTTCTGGCAGCACCTGTTGCGGGAGCGAATCTTGAACTGACAGAGCAGGCAAAGCAGTATATGAACTTTATGTTTTTTGTCATGTCCTATTTTACGATCGCTCAGTCAGTCAATACGACGATGGTCGTTGGAGTCTTCCGTTCCGGCGGAGATACTCGTTTCGGGCTTATTATGGATGTATCAACTATGTGGGGATGTTCCATCCTGATTGGTGCGGTGGCCGCCTTTGTATTACATGCAAGTGTGCCGGTTGTATATGTGATACTGATGAGTGATGAGTTGATTAAGATTCCAATCTGTGTATACAGATACCGAACTTA
The DNA here is from genome assembly GCF_050313695.1 of Bariatricus sp. SGI.161. Lineage (NCBI taxonomy): Bacteria > Bacillati > Bacillota > Clostridia > Lachnospirales > Lachnospiraceae > Bariatricus > Bariatricus sp. SGI.161. The sequence goes on along the minus strand of NZ_JBNPLX010000005.1, from coordinate 17,278 downwards.
TAAGTGGTTAAACAATGTAACAAGAGAAAAAGAAGAGTTGGGAGGAGATTAATGATGATTGTTTTAGGAAAAGAAGAGATTGAGAAAATGGTTGACCTGAATCAGATGATGGATCAGATTGAAGAGGCATACCGCATATTTGGTACAGGAGAATATTATATGCCTCCGCGTCCGACTGTTGAACATGATAATAAGACTTTGATGTACATGCCATGTTATACCCATGAGATTATCGGAACGAAGATCTTAAGCATTTTTCCAGAAAATGCAAAGCTTGGCCTTCCGTCTATTGATGGTGTCGTGCTGCTAAATGACCAGAAGACAGGTGCTCCGGTTGCATTGATGGATGGGCAGTGTGTGACTGCATATCGGACAGGAGCAGTAGGCGGGGTGGCAATCCGCCATCTTTCCAGAAAAGACTGTCATACGGTGGGAATCGTGGGAGCAGGAGTGCAGGGATTTCATCTGGCACTATATGCATGCGCTGCAAGAGATATTCATACCGTATATGTATACAATCACAGTAATCGGGATCTGAGCGAATACCTTGCCAGAATGAAAAAAGCTATTGATAAGCCGGAGGTTGAGGTAGTACAATGTAAGACGATAGAAGAACTGGTGACGAACAGTGAGATTATCTGTACAGCAACGCCTTCCAAGAAGCCGGTGCTTCCGGATGACAGCAAAATGTTAAAGGGAAAATGCATCGTTGCCATTGGTTCTTACACGCCTCAGATGCGTGAGATACCGAACGCAATCTGGGAGCTTGTAGATCATGTATACATTGAACTCCCGTATGCATGTGAGGAAAGCGGGGACTTGAGTCAGCCTCTGGCAGACGGAATCCTGAAAGAGGAGCAGACCATTCTCATGGATCAGTTCCTGGCATCAGGAGCAGATGAAGAGGAGATCACCAAAAAGACGACTTACTTTAAATCAGTAGGTATGGGACTTTTTGATGTGTGCATTGCACAGAAATTATTAGAACAGGCAAAGGAGAGGTAATTATGAAAGCAGTAGCAACAGAAAAAGCACCAAAAGCATTGGGACCATATTCACAGGGATATGTACATGGAGGAATCTTTTATTCTGCAGGACAGATTCCAATCAATCCAGAGACAGATACCATTGAGGCCGTGACAATTGAAGAACAGACAGAACAGGTATGTAAGAACCTGGGGGCTGTTCTGGAAGCTGCAGGAACTTCTTATGATAAAGTTCTTAAGACAACTTGCTTTCTTGCAGATATGGCAGATTTTGCAGCATTTAATGAAGTATATGCAAAGTATTTTACATCCAAACCGGCAAGAAGCTGCGTGGCAGTTAAGACATTGCCAAAGAATGTAAAATGTGAAGTAGAACTGATTGCAGTTGTTGAATAATACACTTTGTGCACAGTGATTTTCAGATGCACTTAGTAACCAGGAGGTAATGAATGATGGCAGAAGAACAACAGAATGGCTGCTCACCATCTGACTGCGCCGGATGTGCGCATGCAGGTTCCTGTAGCAGCAAACCACAGGATTTTAGAGAACCGGCGAATCCATTTTCACAGGTGAAAAAAGTGATTGCGGTTGTCAGTGGCAAGGGCGGAGTAGGTAAATCCATGGTAACCGCATCTTTGGCAAGAATGATGCGTGAGCAGGGATTCTCCGTTGGAATATTAGACGCAGATATCACAGGACCATCCATTCCAAAGATGTATGGAGTACATGAGAATGCTAAGGGCAGTGATGCCGGTATGTTCCCATGTGAGGCAAAAGATGGTACGAAGATTATGTCCGTTAATCTGCTTCTGGAAAATGAGTCTGATCCGGTCATCTGGAGAGGACCGGTTATTGCAGGAGTGGTAACACAGTTCTGGACGGATGTGATGTGGGGAGAATTGGATTATCTTTTCGTTGATATGCCACCGGGAACCGGCGATGTACCGTTGACGGTATTCCAGTCTCTTCCGGTAGATGGAGTTGTGATCGTCACATCTCCGCAGGATCTGGTACAGATGATCGTAAAGAAAGCTTACAATATGGCAAAACAGATGAACATTCCGGTACTGGGAATCGTTGAAAACTACAGTTATCTGGTATGCCCAGACTGCGGCAAGAAGATCAATGTATTCGGCGAGAGTCATATTGATGCAATTGCAGAAGAACTGGGAATCCCGGTATTAGGAAAGATGCCAATCGATGCAGTACTTGCGGAAGCAGTGGAGAATGAAAAATTCTACGAGATCAGCAATGAATATCTTGCGGCAGCAGTGAATAAGATATAAGTTGGCTGAGTAAGTTTTGCGGTTGGAAATGTACGGCGTGGGATTGCACTGGGCATTTGGGTGTCCGATGTCCTTCGCTAAGAATCTATAGCAGAAAAAGGAACAGAAATTCTGCTATAGATTCTAATGCTTGACCAAGACGGACGCCAGTGGTGGGATAGAGACTTCTTGGGTATGGATGTGAAAAAATTGCTGGCAGATTACCAGGTGTTTTTGTATAGTGTGGCAATGTGTTATATTGCCGATTCAGTTCCACAGACATCATCTCTGGAATCCGGTCCCAACCACTAGATCCCAACCTGCAGATAAATCGCAGAATAAGGCTCCAGATCCAAGATCGCTTTTCCATTTTGCACTGGAATATTCATGGCCTTATATTTTTTCGTTCCGGCATATTGTTCCATATCACTGGCAATCAGAATGGTCAGCTTTTTGGCATCTTTCACTTCGAATTCGTATTTTTCCTGCTGCGTGTCGGAAAAGTTAAAAAGGGCCAAGATTCGTTCCTGGTCGGATCTTCGTTCGAAGGCATAAATACAACGCTCTTCCTGGTGGCAGTCGATCCATTGGAATCCATCCGGAGTATAATCTTTCTGGGAAAGAGCCGGATGTGTCTGATAGATTAGGTTCAGATCTTTCATAAAGTGGTGGAATGCATCGTGGATAGGATATTTCAGGATGTTCCAGTCTTGTTCACGTTTTTCATCCCATTCTCGCAGCTGTCCCAGTTCATTTCCCATAAAATTCAGTTTTTTCCCTGGATGTGCATACATATACATGTAAAATGCTCTTGCCTGTGGGAATTTCATATCGTAATCTCCACTCATTTTCTGCAGAATCGTTGCTTTGCCGTGCACAACCTCATCGTGGGAGAGCGGAAGAAGGAAGGTGTCGTTATAATAATACATCATGGAAAAGGTCAGTTTGTGGTAATCACGGCTTCGATATTCTGGTGCGGTTCGGAAGTAATCCAGGGTATCGTTCATCCATCCCATATCCCATTTGTAATCAAATCCAAGGCCACCTTCGCTGACTGGTTTTGTGACATTAGGAAATGAGGTAGAATCTTCAGCAGACAGAATGGCAGTGGGGTGCATCGTTTTTAATCCGCGGTTCATTTCACGGATGAATTCTACGGCATTATGATTCACACCCCTTGCAGGTTCGCCCTGCCAGTAGATGATTCTGCTGATGGCATCCATACGGATTCCGTCCATGTGATACTCTGTAAGCCAGTAATTGGCGGCGGATTGCAGGAAGGAGCGTACTTCTCCGCGTGAATGCATGAAGTTGCAGCTTCCCCATTCACTGACTCCTACGTCCTGATGAGGGTATTCGTATAAAGCAGTTCCGTCATAATTGGCCAGAGCATATCCATCTACAGCAAAATGAACCGGAACGAAATCTAAGATGACACCGATGTCATTCTGGTGACAAGTATCGACAAATTTCATCAGATCTTCTACAGTACCATAACGAGAAGTGGGACTGAAAAATCCTGTGTTCTGGTATCCCCAGGACTCATCACAGGGATGTTCGCTCAATGGCATGATTTCTACATAATTGTAGCCATATTCTTTCAGGTAAGGGATGAGAATATCAGCCATTTCCGTATAGGTATACCAGTCATCAGCTTTATCGGATGGCTTTTTAAAAGATCCGAAATGAATTTCATAGATATTTAAAGGCTGCTCTTTGCAATCTGTCCGGTTCCGCATCCATGCATCATCCTGAAAAGCATAAGAAGACAGATCACGGATATATGAAGCAGAATTCGGGCGAAGTTCCATACCATAGCCGTAAGGATCACAGTGGTCTACATAGGATTGATCTTGCCTGTAAATCCGGTATTTATACATCATTCCAGGATGTGCATTCTGTACATAACATTCCCAGAAGTTTCCGTCGTGGACCCGGTTCATTTCCCATTCCTGCCAGCCATTGAATTCTCCAATCAGGGTAATGCGCGAAGCGCCGGGGGCAAATGTACGAAACGTAACCCCCTGTTCTTCTACGTGTGCGCCGAGATAGCGATATGCGTCAAATATTTTCCCAGTATAAAAGCCAAAAAAATCCATAATGTTTCCTCCAATTCTATAAAATAATAGACAGTAGTTGCTTTTTTCGTCTATAATGATTATACAAATCTGATATCGGGCTATCCACCAACAATGTAGACAGATGGATGGATAAGCAACGGATTGCAAAATTTGTCGGGAAATATCAAGAATAGAATGTTTGGAGGAAGCAATATATGGATCTGCGGATTGAAAAGACAGAAAGAGGAATCAAGAATGCATTTATAGAACTGCGTTCCAGAAAACCATTGGAAAAGATTACAGTCAGAGAATTGTGTGAACTGGCTTGCATTAATAAATCGACGTTTTATTCTCATTATAAAGATATTTATGATCTGTCAGACAGTATGGAAGCGGAAGTAGTCATGTCGATTACGAACAGCATCTCCCATCCTGAGTATATTATGGAGAATCCGGCAGAATTTACCAAGGAGCTGTTTATGGCATATCTGTCACAGAATTCTCTGACTATGATTCTGTTTTCAGGAAAACAGAGGAACCATTTTGCAGATAGGATTGAGACGAGTATTAAGGAAATGATATTTGAAAAATACCCGGAATACAGGGATGATGCAGTGAAAAATATTATCTTAAGTTGCTGTATTCAGGGTGGTTATCATGCATATCAGCGGAATCGGGAGGGGGATATCCATACCCTGATTTCGGTTATCAGTGATATAACGGAGATGCTGCAGCCAATGTACAGTAACCAATACTAGAATGATCTTCCTTCTTGGAACTTATTGACAAAAAGAACATACATTTGTATAATTGAAAATACAAACGTATGTTCTTTTTGCGTTCTGTGAAAAGGGAAGGGTGGTTTTGTGAGGATTCAGGAATCTATGACGGTCTATGATAAATTGAATATCTTAACGGATGCGGCGAAATATGATGTTGCCTGTACTTCCAGCGGAACTTCGCGCAACAATGATGGAAGAGGAATAGGAAGCTGTGAACAGTCGGGAATCTGTCACAGCTTTTCGGCAGATGGAAGATGTATTTCTCTTTTAAAGATTTTATTTACCAACGAGTGTATCTATGATTGCAAGTATTGTGTGAATCGAAGAAGCAATGATGTGGTGCGGACGGCTTTTACACCGGAAGAAGTCTGTACTCTTACGATGGAATTCTACCGAAGAAATTATATTGAAGGACTGTTCTTAAGTTCTGGGATATTGAAGAGTCCGGATTATACAATGGAATTGCTTTATGCTACATTGTATAAACTGCGAAGGGAATGTCATTTTCAGGGATATATCCACGTGAAAGCAATTCCCGGAGCGAATCCAGAACTGATCCAGAGAGTTGGATTTCTGGCAGACAGAATGAGTGTGAATCTGGAACTTCCTACGGCAGAGAGCCTGAAGATTCTGGCACCGCATAAGACAAGAAAAAATATTCTGACACCGATGCGTCTGGTACAGAATCGCATGGATGAGAATAAGCAGGAGATTCAGTTGTATCGGAATGCGCCGCGTTTTGTCCCGGCAGGGCAGAGTACGCAGATGATCATAGGAGCAACTCCGGAGACTGATTATCAGATTATGCAGGTGGCAGAGTCGCTATATCAGAAGTTTGGATTAAAAAGAGTATTTTATTCGGCATTCGTGCATGTGAATGAGGATGCTGCCTTGCCGGCAAGGACGGATGACGGACCGCCTCTTTTAAGAGAACATCGTCTTTATCAGGCAGACTGGCTGCTTCGTTACTATCATTTTCAGGCAGAGGAACTTTTGTCGGAAGAGAATCCGAATTTTAATGTGTTATTTGATCCGAAGTGTAACTGGGCATTGCAGCATCTGGATCAGTTTCCGGTAGAGATTAACCGGGTAGAATATAAGATGCTGCTTCGGGTGCCGGGAATTGGATATAAGTCTGCATCCCGGATTATGAAAGCGAGAAAGTTTGGTACGCTGGATTTCCCAGATCTGAAGAAGATGGGGGTTGTATTGAAGCGAGCGTTGTATTTTATCACATGCAGTGGGAAGATGCTGTATCCGACGAAGATGGATGTGGATTATATTACCAGAAATCTTCTGGATGCAGGAGAAAAGCTGCCAAAGGAGATAACGAATATGGGATATCAGCAATTGTCCCTTTTTGATGATGTGAGATTCAGGGAGTATGTATATGGAAGCAATGATAAAAACAATCTATGTGTGCAGTGATACGGTCACTGGGATTTTTTCGGGGATATATGATGCGTGGAAGAGCAGGAAAGGGGAAGATGAATGTGGGATTGCATTAAGAGGATTCCTGGAACCTCGTTTATTCTGTGATTATGTTGAGGTGGAGGAGACGGAGCATAAAGCGATTGCGGTGGAAGCACTGATCAGGAAGCATTTGGGACAGAATGCTTATTGGGATATCTATCATGCTGTGCTGTCAGCGGATAAAGAAAAGGCAGATGCAGTACTTGGAACGATGTTGGCGGCACGGAAGCTGCCTGACAGTACAAGAATTATGGAATATCTCAGCCACCCCAAGGTAGAGAAGGTATTTGAACTTAGTAGAAACGTGGGCGGAGAAGCACATTCACTCAAAGGCTTCCTGAGATTTCAGGAACTTGCAAATGGCGTGTTATATGCAGGGATTACACCAAAATCACAGGTTCTTACCTGCCTTGCACCCCATTTCGCGGATCGCCTTCCTCTGGAGAACTGGATGATACATGATAAGACACATCATATGTTTGTAGTTCATGAATCGGGGAAAAAATGGATCCTTTTATGGGATGAACAATGTAAGATAGAAGAGAATCTTACGTTTTCTGAGAGAGAAAAAGAATTTGAAAAGCTGTGGAAGGGATTTTGCAAGACAATTTCTATTCCATCCAGGGAGAATCCGAAGTGCCAGAGGCAGCATTTGCCGCTCCGCTTCCGGCCGGATATGGTAGAGTTCCGGTAATATCTATGCTATAATAAGAAAAGTTAGTATAGAGAGAAGAAGAGATTATGAATTTAGAACAGCCGGTCATCCGGATATCCGTGCGTAGTCTTGTGGAGTTTATTATGCGCAGCGGGGATATCGACAATAGAATAGCAGGAGCAGATAAGGACAGTATGCTTTTGGGCGGTAAGATTCACCGGAAGATTCAGCGCCGTATGGGGTCGGATTATCATGCAGAGATTGGATTGAAGTTCGAAGTGCCTTGTAAAGGATTCCTTCTTATGATTGAGGGGCGTGCAGACGGAATCATAGAGACGCCGGAAGGAATTGTGATCGATGAGATCAAAGGAGTGCTGAAAGATCTGAACTTGTTGAAAGAACCTGTCGGAGTCCATCTGGCACAGGCAAGATGTTATGCATATATTTATGCCAGTCAGAAGAAGTTAGAAGAGATTGGCATACAGATGACATATTGTAATATGGAGACGGAAGAGATTAAGCGTTTTCAGAGTGTATATTCGTTCCAGGAATTAGATACATGGTTCTGGGAATTGATCGGGAAGTATGAGAAATGGGCAAGGTATCAGATTCAGTGGAAGGGAAAAAGGAATCAATCTATTAAAGAAATTGAATTTCCATTTGCATATCGTGAGGGACAGAAGGATTTGGTCGTATCGGTGTACCGGACTATTCTTCGCAAGAAGAAGCTGTTTATCCAGGCTCCTACGGGAGTGGGCAAGACGATGGCGACTGTATTCCCGGCTGTAAAGGCGATTGGGGAAGGATTGGGCGAAAAACTGTTTTATCTGACTGCGAAGACGATTACTCGAACGGTGGCATGGCAGGCGTTTGACACACTGAAAGAACAGGCGCTTCGCATGAAAGTGATTGTTCTGACAGCGAAGGAAAAGATCTGTTTTTGTGAAGAGACAAACTGTAATCCTGATGCATGTCCATATGCGAAGGGACATTATGACAGAGTAAATGATGCGGTATATGAGTTGATTACGACTTCCGATGAGATGAGCAGGGAGATTCTGGAAGAACAGGCAAGAAAGTGGCAGGTATGTCCGCATGAGATGAGTCTGGACATAGCAGAGTGGGTAGATGCAGTCATCTGCGATTATAATTATGTGTTTGATCCGAACGCATATCTGAGACGATTCTTCGGTGAAGGGAACAAAGGAGAATATCTTTTCCTCATTGATGAAGCGCATAATCTGGTTGAACGCGGTCGTGAGATGTACAGTGCCCAGATTTATAAAGAAGACATTTTAAAGATAAAAAAACTGGTAAAGGACAGAGATGAAAAACTTGCCCGGAAGCTGAATGACTGCAATAAGCAGCTTTTGGCATTAAAGCGAGAATGTGACGGTTTGCAGGTGTTAGACAGTGTCTCCCATATCTATTTAAAATTAATGGCATTAATGACGGAGATGGAGAGATATTTGGAAGACTGTAAAGAAGAAGAGATTCGACAAGAAGTTTTGAATCTTTATTTTTCTGTACGTACATTTCTCAATATCCATGACCGGTTGGATGAGAATTATCTGATCTATTCAGAATTAGAAGACAGTGGCAGATTTAAGCTTCGGCTGTTCTGCGTCAATCCTGCCAATTGTTTACAGGAGTTTTTGGATAAGGGAAATAGTACCATCTTCTTCTCTGCAACGTTACTTCCGATTCATTATTACAAAAAGCTGTTAAGTACTTCGAAAGAAGATTACGCGATATATGCAGAATCTCCATTTGATCCTGCAAGAAGACAGTTGATTCTTGGTACCGATGTCAGTACAAAATATACCAGACGAGGCGAGGACATGTATCGGCGTTATGCCAGATATCTGATACAGGTTGCAAGAACAAGAATCGGTAATTATATTGCGTTCTTCCCTTCCTATCGATTTATGGAAGAAGTTTATGAAGTGTTTGTTGATCTGTTAAAAGAAGATCAGGAAATCGAATATGTGATGCAGTCTCAGTATATGTCGGAAGAGGCGAGAGAGATCTTTTTGGAAAATTTTGAAGAAGACAGAAAGCACAGCCTGATGGGATTCTGTGTAATGGGTGGTATTTTCTCGGAGGGAATTGATCTGGCAGAAGATAAATTAATCGGCGCGATCATTATTGGTACCGGACTGCCTCAGGTGTGCCGGGAAAGAGAATTGTTGAAGAATTATTTTGATGCACATGGATTGCGAGGCTTTGATTATGCTTATCTTTATCCTGGGATGAATAAGGTGCTTCAGTCAGCAGGAAGAGTCATTCGTACAGATGAAGACAGAGGGGTGATCCTGTTACTGGATGAGCGCTTCCGTGATGGAAGATATCAGGAAACATTTCCAAGAGAATGGAAGGAGTATGCGCTCTGTAATGTGGAAAATGTAGAGGATTACCTGGAGACATTCTGGAAAAAATGGGGAGAATAGCTTTCTGAAATATGGAACTAGACAGAGCAGATCATTAGAAATAATTCAGAAATTCTAACACCGCATTTGATACTGGCATATGTTCATCATATGCGATTGCCAGTTCACGTGCAGGGAGTTCCTCCTGAGTCCTAACAATAAACAGTTCTGTAGATTTATGAGGAATGCAGTAATCCGGTATGAATGCAATTCCCAGGCCAATGCTTGCAAGATCGATGAGAAGATCGTTACTGCTCAGTTCGATTTCAGGAACCAGATCCAGCTGATGTTGCTGAAAAAGTGCATGCAAAAATTCGCTGGTCGTACTTTTCTTATCCAGCATAAGAATCGGATATTCTAATAATTGTTTTAAAGATAGTTTTTTTCCTTTTAATTCTGAAAAAGCATTGTTTGCAATGAATACGTCGTGAAAAGTCCGGATTTTCTTTACGTTAGAGACATTTCTAAGATAGGTATTGGGATAGTTGACGACAATGAGGTCAACCTGGCCGCTTTCCAGTAACTCTACACAGCGAACGGAAGTTGCGTTTGTAACCTTGATATGAGTGCCTGGAAATTCCTTATGGAATCTTTCCAGATAAGGAACCAGAAAATAACGGCAGATTGTGTCACTTGCCCCAATGCGAATCTGTCCTCCGCCTGCATTGGATTCCAGAAGCGAAGCTTCACCGTGTTTGATCAGATTGATGGCAGGCTCCACATGTCTTAAGAGGATTTCGCCTTCCGGTGTTAGACGTACTTGTTTTGTACTGCGGATGAACAGAATCTGATTTAACTTTTTTTCCAGAGATTTGACAGACTGACTGACGGCTGACTGAGATATATATAATTTCTTGGAAGCTTCGGAGAAGCTGAGGGTCGTTGCTACATAATAAAATACTTTATATAATTCATAATTGATATCCATTTATAAGTCCTCCTGATAAAGCTAAGCCAATTATAAGTCAAAAAGAAGTGAATTACAATGAGGATTATGTTAGAATGGGGATGGAAGGAGCGAGATATGAATAGAAAACAGAATAAGATTATGAGTGTAACGGCTGTTGTTGCAATGTTTCTTCTCATTATTGCAATGCTGCTGACCAGTTTTCAACTGGTGATATATGGGGATCCGGAATATCGTTTTTATGAGAAGGAATATGAAAAATATACGGTTACGGAAGCTTTGAATATGAAGATTGTAGATGTCATGAAAGTGACAGACCACATGATGGCTTATCTGATTGGAAAAGAGGATGAATTGTCAATTGTGACGGAGGTAGATGGCCAGACGCAGGACTTTTTCAATGAACAGGACAGGCTGCATATGGCAGATGTAAGGAATTTGTTCTTAGGCGGGTTAAAACTAAGAACCGTATGCCTGATTGTTTTTCTCGTACTGCTTGTGCTGCTCATAGCACGGAAGGCAGACTGGAAGCATCTACTTCCCAAAGCTTATTTTATTGCGGTCGGTGTGTTCCTGGCGCTGATTGCATTTCTGGCAGTGGCATTTTCTATTGATTTTACAAAGTGCTTTACGATATTTCATCAAATATTTTTTACCAATGATCTGTGGCTCTTTGATGAAGATACTGACTATATGATTCGGATGCTCCCGGAAGGGTTCTTTTCTGATATGGTGATTCGAATCGGTATGTCATTTGTGGGAATGTTACTACTTCTTTTAATCATGTTCCTGATCTGGAACAGAAAAGTGAAAAAGAATGATAAGTAATACTTATAGAATGATTAAGATGTATTAATTTTATTAATAAGAAAAACTATGATACAATGTAACCAGATAATCTAGAATTCATGTGTGGAGGATGATTTATGAGTAATGTAAAACGTGTTTACGTGGAAAAGAAACCAGGATTTGCAGTACAGGCAGACGATTTAAGACATGAGATTAAGAGCTATCTCGGGATTAAAGATGTGGAAAGTGTGCGTGTACTGATTCGTTATGATGTGGAGAATATTTCCGATGAAACTTTCGAAAAAGCTTGCAATGGAATCTTTTCTGAGCCACCGGTAGATACACTGTATCACGAGGAATTTCCTGTTGCGGACGGATGCAGAATCTTTTCTGTAGAATTCCTGCCTGGGCAGTTTGACCAGCGTGCAGATTCTGCGATTCAGTGTGTACAATTTATAAAAGAGGATGAGCAGCCTGTTATTAAGACGGCGATCACCTATGTGATTGAAGGAAGAGATGGAGTAATCTCTGACGAAGAGTTTGAGGCAATCAAAGCTCACTGCATCAATCCGGTAGACTCCCGGGAGACTGGCATGGAGAAGCCGGATACTCTTGTGACGAAGTTTGATGAACCTGCAGATGTCATTATATTTGACGGGTTTAAAGATATGGCAGAGGATCAGTTGAAAGAATTGTATTCTTCTCTGGGTCTTGCTATGACATTTAAGGATTTCCTTCACATTCAGAAATATTTTAAAGGAGAGGAAGACAGAGATCCTTCCATGACAGAGATCCGTGTGCTGGATACTTACTGGTCTGACCACTGCCGTCATACAACATTCTCAACAGAACTGACAGATGTTACTTTCGGAGAAGGTGATTATAAAGAGCCGATCGAGGATACATATAAGCAGTATCTGGCAGATCACAGCGAGATTTTCAAAGGCAGAGAGGATAAATTCGTATGCCTGATGGATCTTGCCTTGATGGCGATGCGTAAATTAAAGAAAGAAGGAAAGCTTGCAGATCAGGAGGAGTCTGATGAGATCAATGCCTGCAGTATTGTTGTACCGATCAAAGTAGATGGCGTGGAAGAAGAATGGCTTGTGAACTTTAAAAATGAGACTCATAACCATCCGACTGAGATTGAACCATTCGGTGGTGCGGCTACCTGCCTTGGCGGTGCGATCCGTGATCCATTGTCAGGACGTACTTATGTATATCAGGCGATGCGTGTGACAGGTGCGGCAGACCCGACGGTATCTGTGAAAGATACGATGAAAGGAAAGCTTCCGCAGAAGAAACTGGTTCGTGAGGCAGCTCATGGTTACAGTTCTTACGGTAATCAGATCGGTCTGGCAACAGGAGCTGTAAAAGAAATCTATCATCCAAATTATGTGGCAAAACGTATGGAAATCGGAGCGGTATTAGGTGCGGCACCAAGACGTGCGGTTATCCGCGAGACTTCTGATCCTGGAGATATCATTATCCTTCTTGGCGGACGTACCGGACGTGATGGCTGCGGCGGAGCAACCGGATCTTCCAAAGTACATACCGAAGAATCTATTGAAACTTGCGGTGCTGAGGTTCAGAAGGGGAATCCTCCGACAGAGCGTAAGATTCAGCGCCTTTTCAGAAGAGAAGAAGTAAGTAAATTAATTAAGAAATGTAATGACTTTGGCGCTGGCGGAGTTTCTGTGGCAATCGGAGAACTGGCGGACGGTTTAAAAGTTGATCTTGATAAAGTCCCGAAGAAATATGCAGGTCTGGATGGAACGGAAATTGCAATCTCTGAATCCCAGGAGCGTATGGCAGTCGTCGTTGATCCAAAAGATGTAGATGAATTCATGGGCTATGCAAAAGAAGAAAATCTGGAAGCAGTCTGTGTTGCAGTTGTAACAGAGGAGCCAAGACTGGTGCTTTCCTGGAGAGGAAAAGAGATTGTCAATCTGTCCCGTGCATTCTTGGATACGAACGGAGCACATCAGGAAACTACGGTTGCAGTGGATATTCCGAACAGAAAAGACAGCATTCTTGTAAGAGAAGAAGTTGGAGATGTCAAAGAAAAATGGATGGCAACCCTGAAAGATCTGAATGTATGTTCTCAGAAAGGTCTTGTAGAGATGTTTGATGGTTCCATCGGTGCTGCGTCCGTATTTATGCCACATGGTGGAAAATACCAGATGACAGAGACACAGGCGATGGTAGCAAAACTTCCGGTATTGACGGGAGACTGCGACACAGTCACGATGATGAGTTATGGATTTGATCCGTATCTGTCCACCTGGAGTCCATATCATGGAGCAATCTATGCTGTGACCGAGTCTGTTGCGAAGATTGTTGCAGCAGGTGGTGACCATAGCAAGATTCGCTTTACTTTCCAGGAATATTTCCGCCGTATGACGGAAGATCCACATAGATGGAGCCAGCCGTTTGCAGCACTTCTGGGGGCTTACGATGCACAGCTTGGATTCGGCCTTCCATCCATCGGAGGAAAAGACAGTATGTCTGGAACTTTCGAGGATATCGATGTTCCGCCGACACTGGTTTCCTTTGCAGTAGATGTTGCTACAGAAAAGGATATTATTACTCCTGAATTGAAGAAGGCAGGTAATAAGTTGGTGTGGCTTCGTATTGAGACAGATGAATATGATGTCCCGGTATATGAGAAAGTCATGGATCAGTATGCGAAGTTTACAGAGGATATTCACAGCGGAAAGATTGTATCTGCATATGCACTTGACAGACATGGTATTGTAGCAGCTGTCAGCAAGATGGCATTTGGTAACAGAATGGGTGTTACTCTGGAACACAATGTAGATGAAAGAGATCTGTTTGCTCCTGCATTTGGTGATATCATTGCGGAAGTTCCTGCAGATAAAGTGGGAGAATTGAGCATCACTTATATGGTAATCGGTGAAGTGACAGAAGAACCTGTTCTTGCATACAAGGATGTAAAGATTACCATTGCCGATGCAGAAGAAGCATGGAAAGGAACACTGGAAAAAGTATTCCCGACTAATTCTGGTGCAGAAGGACAGGATGAAAAGGTTGAAACTGGAGTGTATGAGACCTCAGATATCTATATCTGTAACCACAAGATTGCGCAGCCGACGGTATTTATTCCGGTATTCCCTGGAACAAACTGTGAATATGACAGTGCAAAAGCATTTGAAAGAGCCGGAGCAAAGACGAATATTAAAGTATTCAAGAATATGAATGCTTCAGATATCATTGATTCTGTCAATGTGTTTGAAAAAGCAATCAATGATGCCCAGATTATCATGTTCCCAGGCGGATTCAGTGCTGGCGATGAACCGGATGGTTCTGCAAAATTCTTTGCAACTGCATTCCAGAATGCGAAGATGAAAGAAGCGGTAGAAAAACTTTTGAATGAGCGTGACGGACTGGTACTCGGTGTATGCAACGGATTCCAGGCACTTGTCAAACTGGGACTGGTTCCAAATGGAGCGATTACCGGACAGGATGCAGATGCCCCGACTTTGACATACAATACGATCGGACGTCATATTTCCAAGATGGTATACACAAAAGTAGTTACCAATAAGTCTCCATGGCTTCAGAAAGCAACGCTCGGCGGTGTATATACCAACCCGGCTTCTCATGGTGAAGGACGTTTTGTAGCCAATAAAGAATGGCTGGATAAACTCTTCGCTAATGGGCAGGTCGCAACGCAGTACTGTGATCCGGAAGGTAATATTACTATGGATGAAGAATGGAATGTTAACGGATCTTATTGTGCAATTGAAGGTATCACCAGCCCGGATGGACGTGTGCTTGGTAAAATGGCACATTCTGAGAGACGTGCACGCTCCGTCGCTATGAATATTTACGGAGAACAGGATCTGAAGATCTTTGAATCTGGTGTAGAATATTTTAAATAAGCTACAAAGAAAATGAAACTTAGAGAGCACTCTGTTTCAAGAAAAAACGAATTATAGCGTAAAAACTGCATAAAATTAAGGCGTTTTTGAAAGAATAAAAGGAGATAATTGCATAAATTGCATAAAATTGAAAAAAAACCTTGTGTTCTATACGTGAATCCTTTACAATGTTAATTGACAAAAGCGTCACAAACGGGTAGGCCTTGTCTGCCCGTTTTTTTATATAAGGCATAACATGGGAGTGCATTATATAAAAA
This sequence comes from Bariatricus sp. SGI.161, assembly GCF_050313695.1. Lineage (NCBI taxonomy): Bacteria > Bacillati > Bacillota > Clostridia > Lachnospirales > Lachnospiraceae > Bariatricus > Bariatricus sp. SGI.161. The sequence goes on along the minus strand of NZ_JBNPLX010000005.1, from coordinate 1,770 downwards.
TGCTTTGAAGGAATTTTTTAGGAGGTAAAAGGTATGTCATATGTAGATGAAGTCCTGGAAAAAGTAGTGGCAAAAAACCCTGCTGAACCAGAATTCCACCAGGCAGTCAAAGAAGTATTGGAATCATTGAGAGTAGTAGTAGAGGCAAATGAAGAAAAATTCAGAAGAGATGCCCTGCTTGAAAGACTGGTAGAACCAGAGAGACAGATTAAGTTCCGTGTTCCATGGGTAGATGACAAGGGACAGGTTCAGGTCAACACAGGTTATCGTGTACAGTTCAACAGCGCAATCGGACCTTACAAGGGAGGATTACGTCTTCATCCATCTGTTAATCTTGGAATTATCAAATTCCTTGGTTTTGAACAGATCTTCAAGAATTCACTGACAGGCCTTCCTATCGGCGGAGGTAAAGGTGGTTCTGATTTTGATCCAAAGGGTAAATCAGACAGAGAAGTAATGGCATTCTGCCAGAGCTTTATGACAGAACTTTGCAAATACATCGGTGCTGATACAGACGTTCCGGCAGGTGATATCGGAACAGGTGCAAGAGAGATCGGCTACATGTTCGGACAATATAAGAGAATCCGGGGAACTTATGAAGGTGTGCTTACAGGTAAAGGATTAAGCTATGGCGGTTCTCTTGCAAGAACAGAGGCTACAGGTTATGGTCTTCTGTATCTGACAGAGGAACTTCTTAAGATTAATGGAAAAGACATCAAAGGCATGACAGTTGCTGTATCCGGTTCCGGAAATGTTGCAATCTACGCAACACAGAAAGCACAGCAGTTAGGTGCTAAGGTCGTAACAGTCAGCGATTCTAACGGATGGGTATATGATCCAGAAGGAATTGATGTAGACGCATTGAAGGAAATCAAGGAAGTAAATCGCGCAAGATTAACAGAATACAAGAAATATCGTCCAAATTCAGAATATCATGAAGGACGCGGCGTATGGTCTGTAAAAGTAGACCTTGCTCTTCCATGTGCAACACAGAACGAACTTCACTTAGAAGATGCAAAACAGTTAGTAGCAAACGGATGTGTAGCAGTATGCGAAGGTGCGAATATGCCTACCACTTTGGAAGCAACACAGTATCTGCAGGAAAACGGAGTCATCTTCGCACCTGGAAAGGCTGCTAACGCTGGTGGTGTTGCAACATCCGCACTCGAGATGTCCCAGAACAGCGAACGCTTAAGCTGGTCATTCGACGAAGTAGATGCAAAACTGAAATCCATCATGGTAAATATCTGCCATAACATTGACGATGCTGCAAAACGTTACGGCATGGACGGCAACTACGTTGCCGGAGCAAACATTGCCGGATTCGAAAAAGTAGTAGATGCTATGACAGCTCAGGGAATTGTGTAAATTGTATATGGGGACGGGGGTTTTTTCAATTTCCTCCGTCCCAAATTAAAATATCCCTGTCCCTTTTTGAAAGGAGAATTTTATTTACGAGCATGAAATGGCGTATTTTCGGGGATTATAAAAAATATTTTCGGAATTTGCAAAAAAATTAAAAAAACTGTTGACAATTGGTGAGAATTAATGGTATACTGACGAAGTCGGTTCGAGAGATAAGAACTTGCAAACCAATATGGGATCATAGCTCAGCTGGGAGAGCATCTGCCTTACAAGCAGAGGGTCATAGGTTCGAGCCCTATTGGTCCCATTCAACTCAAGAAGAGTTGTGTTAATTTAATATGGCGGGATAGCTCAGTTGGCTAGAGCACACGGTTCATACCCGTGGTGTCGCTGGTTCAAATCCAG